>NZ_CP015125.1:1312500-1612500 GCF_001653755.1 Dokdonia donghaensis DSW-1
ACGCGCTAGATTTTTTTGATTGTATTATAGAGGGTCTCCAATCAAATAACATCGATCTTACTGCCCGCAAGAGGGATGAAGTAATTTCAACAAATCCTGTTGCAGCAAAAGAAAAGATAAACGCTATACAGACGCAGCTAGTGTCTTTTATAGGAGTAAATACAGATTACCTACTTAAGGTAACAGATAATCTAGGAGAAGGCAAGGAGACTATTATGTATACACTAGAGAGTATACTAGCTCAAGCAAATACACACGCAACGCATCACTATGCTATTATAAGTTATATGATGCAATCGTTAAATGTAGAGATAGAAATTCCTGGATTTGGTTACAATCCTTCTACGCCAGTACCAAAAAGAGAGGGTATATAATAAGTTTATAGATTGTGACTTTGGTAACTAATCATTAAAGAGTGCTCCCATAAGAGTGCGTATTCCTTTGAAACCAAAATAAATCGCCGCAACAAGAAGAACTATACCTATGCCTAATACAGGTATAAACATAGGATGGTCTTGATTCTTAAAGGAAGAGTTGAGAACAATAGGAGCTGTAATGAGAAGTAATAATGTGCCGCCCATAAGCTTAACACCTTTCAGTAATTTTTCTTTATTTGTGTGCATAGTTGTCTATCGCTTTGCGCACGCTCCCGTGTGCTATTAGTAATTTATTGGCCTCGTTGTATTCTATTTTCAAGTGGTTTGCAATCATTTTTGTGCCGCGATCTACTAGCTTATCATTGCTAAGCTGCATATCTACCATCTTATTTCCTTTAACGTGTCCCATTTTAATCATCGAAGCTGTTGAGATCATATTCAGCACAAGTTTTTGTGCTGTACCTGCTTTCATACGTGAACTGCCTGTTACAAACTCGGGTCCTACAACTACTTCTATAGGATAAAGAGCCGTTTGTGCAAGAGGACTCCCAGCATTGCAAGTGATACAACCTGTTGTAATAGCATTTGCATTACACGCCTCAAGAGCGGCTATTACGTAAGGTGTTGTGCCAGATGCGGCAATACCTATTACCACATCGTCGCTTGTTACATTGTGTGCCTTAAGGTCATTCCATCCTTGATTTATGCTATCTTCGGCAAACTCGACAGCATCTCTTATAGCTTTGTCACCACCCGCAATTATTCCTACTACTAGATCTTTGCTTACACCAAATGTAGGTGGACACTCGCTGGCGTCTACTACGCCTAGTCTTCCGCTAGTGCCTGCTCCCATATAAAAAAGGCGTCCTCCTTTTTTCATTTTGAGAACAATCGCTTCTATAAGTTTTTCAATTTGAGGCAGCGCTTTTTCAACAGCAAGCGGTACCGTTTTATCTTCTGTATTGATATTAATGAGCAACTCTGAGGTGCTCATATGTTCTAAATTGTCGTAGCGAGAATCCGTTTCGGTTGTTTTTGTAAAAGTCACAGTTGGTAAATGGTTTTTACAAAAATAGGTATTATGCCCCACAAGAACATTTGTTATTAAGTTTATGCTTATCCATTTTACTAAGAGTTTTATACGACTAGTATATAATCTTGATAATTGTTATTAGCATAATATGGGGAATGATTACGCTTTCGCGAAAGCGTTAAAAAGAAAATTTATCATTAAAAAAGTATTGATTTACTATCGCAAATTGTGACTTTTAAATTTTAACGACTATCCATTGCACGGCTATTTTTCAAATGTTAACTTTGTGTTACGTAGAAATGCAGATGTTTTATGAGTAGTCTTTCTGAAGTTGTAGATTCTCTTGAGTACAAAATCGCTGCTTTGTTGAAACAATACAAAGATGTGAAGCAAACGCGGGTAGAACTGGAAACAGAACTTACCGCATTGCAACAAGAAAATCTAAAACTAAAAGAGGTGTTAGAAAATCGTGAGCAGAAGATAAAGACTCTCAAAACCGCAAATGCATTACTAGGCAGTAACGATTATAAAAGGGAAACCAAACTAAAGATAAACTCTTTAGTGCGTGAGATAGATGCTTGTATTGCATCGCTTGCAGAATAATAAATTATGGCAGACAAGCTCAAAATCAAGTTGTCTATAGCAGATCGTGTGTACCCACTCACGATTCATCCTTCTCAAGAAGAGGGATTGCGTAAAGCAACAAAAGAGATTGAGGCAATGGTCAAGCAATTTGAGCAAAGCTATGCCGTTAGAGATAAACAGGATGTACTCGCAATGTGTGCACTTCAATTTGCATCTCAGGTTACCCAAAAAACTATAAGTGAAGACTCTCTAAGTGAGGAAACTGCGGCTAGATTACAAAAGCTGGCAGACCTCCTTGATGATAGTTTGTCATAACGTTCTTTACATACAACAGCATATTACTGCCTGCATTGATTATTATTTTGATAAACTCAACAGTTATTTTTTATAAAGAGTGACTCTAAGTTGTAAAAGCACGCCGTTACTAGACTTGTTCTAGGTAGACGGAACCTTGATCAGCTTTATAGCTCTAATCCTTACTATTAGGAGTTTATACGAAATGCACTATCAATGTGGGCTTTTTTTATATCTCATCGCGAGGTAGTGAGGTTTTTAAAAACCTTAACAATCAACCATCAGTAGCGCCTGTAAAGGCATTATAATATTAAGTCAAAATTATGGAACATAACGCACTCTTGTTTATAGTAGGTGTGATTGCTCTTGCATTAGGATTCCTTATTGCAAAAATGTTAGAACGTAACAATGCATCACAAATCATTAAACGCGCAAAGAAAAGTGCTCAGGGCATCTTAAAAGAAGCTAAGTCTGAGGGCGAGTCTATCAAAAAAGATAAAATACTTCAAGCCAAAGAAAAATTTATCGAGCTTAAAGCAGAGCACGAAAAAGTAATCCTAGGAAGAGATAAAAAAATGAACGATGCAGAGAAGCGCACTCGTGACAAAGAATCTCAAGTAAGTGGTGAGCTTTCGCGAAATAAAAAATTAAATCAATCTCTTGAAGATAGAATTAAAGATTATGATAAGCGCTTAGAATACGTTGATAAGAAAAAGGCCGAAGCTGAAAAAATGCACCAGAGTACGGTGCAGCAACTTGAGGTAATATCAGGACTTTCTGCCGAAGAAGCAAAAAGTCAACTTGTAACTACTCTGAAGGACCAAGCCAAGGCAGATGCTATGAAGCACGTGCAAACTTCTATCGAAGAGGCAAAAATGACCGCAGAGCAAGAAGCCAAAAAGATTATCATTAACACCATACAACGCATAGGAACAGAGGAAGCAGTAGAAAACTGTGTATCTGTTTTTAACTTAGAAAGTGACGATGTAAAAGGTAGAATTATAGGTAGAGAGGGTCGTAACATACGTGCTATAGAAGCAGCAACGGGTGTTGAGATTATTGTAGATGATACTCCAGAGGCAATTATACTTTCTTGTTTTGACAGTGTGCGTCGTGAGGTAGCTCGTTTATCATTACACAAACTTGTAACAGATGGTCGTATACACCCAGCAAGAATTGAAGAAGTTGTACAGAAAACAACGAGACAAATTGAGCAAGAGATTGTAGAAGTAGGAAAGCGCACAGTAATCGACTTAGGAATACACGGTTTACACCCAGAGCTTATTAAAGCGGTAGGGCGTATGAAGTACCGTTCTTCTTATGGTCAAAACCTACTACAACACAGTAGAGAAGTTGCAAAACTTTGTAGTGTGATGGCAGCAGAGTTAGGCGTAAATGCCAAACTTGCTCGTAGAGCTGGACTTTTACACGATATAGGTAAAGTGCCAGATACAGAGACAGAAACACCACACGCAATCTTAGGAATGCAATGGGCAGAGAAGTATGGAGAGAAGCCAGACGTGTGTAACGCCATAGGTGCTCACCACGATGAGATTGAGATGACAAGTTTACTTTCTCCTATTGTACAGGTTTGTGATGCTATAAGTGGAGCGAGACCAGGCGCACGCCGTCAAGTATTAGATTCATACATACAACGTCTCAAAGATCTTGAGGAAATAGCTTTTGGATTCCAAGGTGTGAAGAAGGCTTATGCTATTCAAGCAGGACGTGAACTTCGTGTTATTGTAGAGAGTGAGAAGGTTAATGATGATAAAGCTTCATCACTATCTTTTGAAATTTCTCAGAAAATTCAAACAGATATGACCTACCCAGGTCAAGTAAAAGTTACCGTAATACGAGAGACCAGAGCGGTCAATATTGCAAAGTAACTGTAAGATTTAGTTATTATTTTTATAAAGAGGCTAGCGCATTATGCGCTAGCCTCTTTTGTTTTAAACCCCTTACGTTGAGTATTTCACAATCTAAAACCCATTAATTAAGATTCCTGTAGCAAAGTCTAAACATCTTATTTAATTATATAAAAAAGGTAGTTTTTATATAATTAATTCTAAAAGTGCATTGCTAGCTC
Organism: Dokdonia donghaensis DSW-1; assembly: GCF_001653755.1. GTDB lineage: Bacteria > Bacteroidota > Bacteroidia > Flavobacteriales > Flavobacteriaceae > Dokdonia > Dokdonia donghaensis. Next base: position 1,316,879 of record NZ_CP015125.1, read on the forward strand.
AAATAAGTTGCTACCTTTGAGCCATTAGTATGAATAGAATAATTGCACATATCTCAAATAGCCTTACAGCACTTCTTGCTGCAAGACCTGCTATGCAATTACTTCCTGTTCCTGTACGACGCTTCCGCCGCCGCCCGTAAGGGTAGCTCATTAATGAGGGATGGTAGGTGAGTCCTATCCCGTTTTCCACAAAAGGAACCGTCACATTTTCAATATACATTTTAACTTAAATCATCGCTATGCAAATTGTTGTAGCCACGATTTCGCATACACCATATGCTCAGATTATCTGTGATACCATCGCAGAATCATCTAAGGTACGTGGTACAGGAATCGCTCGTAGAACTCCAGAATATGTCATCTCAAAGATGGAAGCAGGTAATGCTGTCATTGCTTTAGAGGGAGACGTTTTTGCGGGCTTCTGTTATATAGAAGCTTGGGGACACGAAAAATTTATAGCAAACTCTGGACTTATTGTACACCCGGACTTCAGAGGACAGGGACTTGCCAAAAAAATTAAAGGAGAGATATTTACGCTTTCGCGAAAGCGTTATCCAGAGGCAAAAATCTTCGGAATCACTACGGGTCTTGCCGTGATGAAGATTAATAGTGACCTAGGTTATAAACCCGTCACATTTTCTGAACTCACAACAGATGAAAGCTTCTGGAAAGGTTGCCAGACCTGCAAGAACTTTGACGTGCTCACACGTACAGAGCAAAAGATGTGCTTATGCACAGGGATGCTCTATGATCCATCAAAAGAATCAAAATCCACAGAAAAAAATACTGTAAAGGCGCCTGTTTTTAACAGGCTAAAACAAATAAAGGAAAAGCTATTCCTTAAAAAAAATAAGTAATGAAAAAATTAATCTTAGCATACTCAGGAGGACTCGATACAAGCTATTGTGTAAAATATTTCACTGCCGAAATGGGGTATGAAGTACACGCTGTAAGTGTCAATACAGGTGGATTTACAGATCAAGAAATCGAAAAAAATAAAGAGAAGGCTCTTGCACTGGGAGCAACATCATATACAAACATAGATGCCATAGCTACCTTTTATGATACGGTGGTAAAGTATCTCATTTTTGGTAATGTACTTAAGAACAACAGTTACCCACTTTCTGTAAGTGCAGAGCGTATCGTGCAAGCCATAGAGATTGCAAAATTTGCCAAAGCTCAAAACGCAGATGCTATTGCTCACGGTAGTACGGGTGCGGGTAACGATCAAGTGCGTTTTGATATGACGTTCCAAACCATTGTGCCAGAGTTAGAAATAATTACCCCTATAAGAGATCAAACGCTTTCGCGAAAGCAAGAAATCGATTACCTACAGAGTCACGGTATTTCTTGGTCTTGGGAGAAGGCACAGTATTCTATAAATCAAGGTTTGTGGGGTACAAGTGTAGGAGGTGCACAAACCCTAACCTCACATCAAACACTACCTGAGGATGCATATCCTAGTCAGCTAGTGGCTAGCGATTCTCACACTTTAAAGATTGGATTTACAAATGGAGAACCAACGTCGCTTAATGGACAGAAAGGTTCACCAGTAGAGATTATAGAGCAACTAGAAGACATCGCAAGCAAGTATGCCATAGGTCGCGGGATGCACGTGGGAGACACCATTATTGGTATAAAAGGAAGAGTAGGTTTTGAAGCTGCAGCTCCTGTTATCATATTAGAAGCGCATCGTACTCTTGAGAAGCACACGCTTTCAAAATGGCAATTACAGCACAAAGAAAACATCGCGTTGTGGTATGGTACTCATTTACACGAGGGCTTATACCTAGAGCCAGTAATGAGAGACTTTGAAGCTTTTTTACAAAGCAGCCAGAATACAGTCACTGGCGAGGTAGAAGTGGTATTACATCCATATAGATTTGAGGTGGTAGGCATCACATCAGATTATGACCTTATGCAATCTAAGGTAGCCAGCTACGGAGAAGAAAACCAAGGCTGGACCGCCGCCGAAGCAAAAGGGTTTATAAAAATATTAGGTAACCAGTCTAGAATCATAGCAAACCAAGACAGATGAAAAAAATAGGAATCATTGGTGGTGCAGGTTATACTGCTGGGGAGCTCATTAGACTACTTATTCATCACCCACAAATTGAGATAGATTTTATATACAGTACAACTAATGCTGGTAATGCAGTAGGCGTGGTGCATCAAGACCTTGCTTATGTAGATCTGGCTTTTACAAGTGATGTAAACACAAAGGTAGATGTAGTTTTTTTATGTCTAGGTCACGGTAACTCGGGTAAATTTATCGAGCAATATAGTTTTTCTTCAAGTACGAAGATTATTGATTTAAGCAATGAGTTTAGACTTAAAAGTGATGTCACTTTTAAGGATAGAACATTTGTATATGGCTTGCCAGAAATCAATAAAGAGGAAATTAAAAATGCGCAAAACATTGCAAACCCTGGCTGCTTTGCCACTGCTATTCAGCTGGCATTATTACCGCTGGCGAGCGCTTCTTTACTCAGCCAAGATGTGCATATTAATGCCGTTACAGGTGCTACGGGAGCGGGAGTAAAACCTAGTGCTACTACGCACTTTGGGTGGAGAGATAATAACTTCTCACACTACAAGGCTTTTAATCATCAGCATCTTGGGGAGATAGGAGAGTCTGTGGTGCAGTTGCAAGAAGGTTTCGATAGCGAACTTCATTTTATCCCGCAGCGTGGTAATTTTTCTAGAGGGATTTTTGCTACTGCCTATACAAATTTTGAAGGTACGATTGAAGAAGCATATGCGCTTTATGAGGAGTTTTATAAGGATTCCGCTTTCGCGAAAGCGGTAAAAGCACCTTTACACCTCAAACAAGTGGTAAATACAAACTACTGTTTCATACACTTAGAAAAACACGGCAATAAATTATTGATTACCAGTGTGATTGATAATCTATTAAAAGGAGCAAGTGGTCAAGCTGTAGAAAATATGAATCTAATGTTTGGGTGGGCTCAAGATACTGGGCTCCAACTCAAGGCAAGTTATTTCTAATAGTTAAGATATAGACATATGAAAATAGCAATCATAGGAACGGGGAATTTAGGTCTTGCCATCGCAAAAGGACTCATCACAAATAATGCAGTAACTAGCTTATATCTTACTAAAAGAGATATTTCTAGTATCGAAAAATGGGATGCGTACAAGGAAGTAACAACTACGAGTGATAATCGTGAGGCTGTTGTAAAAAGTGACATTCTCATTTTTGCAGTACAACCAGGTCATTTTGCAGGTATACTTGAAGAGATTAAAGAATTACTTACAGAGAAACACATTATTATTTCTACGATAACTGGTTTTAAAGTGCCGCAAATCGCTGAAATTGTAGGAGACGATCAATTTATTATACGTGCAATGCCTAACACTGCTATTGCCGTAGGTCAAAGTATGACCTGTTTATGTAGCAACACGGCAGGGGAAAAGCGTATTGCCATAGCCGAAGCCATTTTTAATAAACTAGGCACAAGTCTTATTATCCCAGGAGGACAGATGCAAGCTGCTACGGTAATCTGTGCGAGTGGTATTGCTTTCTGGATGCGATTGATAAGAGCAACTACGCAGGGAGCTATACAGTTAGGTTTTGACGCAAAAGAAGCGCAAGAACTTGCTATGCAAACCTGTCTAGGAGCTGCCACTTTGGTTATTAAATCTGGTAATCACCCAGAAGCCGAAATTGATAAAGTGACTACGCCAAAAGGCTGCACCATAGAAGGTCTCAATGAGATGGAACATTCAGGTTTAAGCTCTTCTCTCATAAAAGGAATTGTGGCTAGTTATCAAAAAATTAATAGCATCTCATAGTGCTTAAAAATATAGAGTATGAAATTATTTGATGTATATCCACTTTATGATGTTACTCCTGTTAAGGTAGAGGGATGCTATGTGTATGATCAAAGTGGTCAAGAGTATCTTGATTTATATGGTGGTCACGCAGTGATCTCTATAGGTCACGGGCATCCTCATTATATAGAGAAATTAAAAACGCAGATGGATGCCATTGGCTTTTATTCTAACGCAGTTCAAAATCCGCTGCAGGTGGAGGTTGCTCAGAAGTTAGGAGCGCTTTCTGGTTGTGATGATTATGATTTGTTTTTCTGTAATTCAGGAGCAGAGGCAAATGAGAACGGATTAAAACTAGCGTCATTTGACACAGGTAAAAGTCGCGTGGTAGCGTTTAAAAACAGCTTTCACGGGAGAACATCTGCCGCCGTAGCAGCTACCGATAATCCTAGCATCGTTGCGCCTATAAATGCACAACACCAAGTGTCAATACTCGACCTAGGTAATACGGAGCAACTAGAGGAAACTTTACAAAAAGGAGATTGCTGCGCTGTGATTTTAGAATTTATACAAGGTGTAGGAGGTTTAGATCAATCTACAGAGGTGTTTTATCAAGATGTTGCCGTGCTTTGTAAAAAGTATGATGTAAAACTCATTGCAGACGAGGTGCAGTCTGGTTTTGGTAGATCTGGAGAGTTTTTTGCTTTTCAGAAATATAATATCACTCCAGATATTATCACCATCGCAAAAGGAATGGGTAACGGTTTCCCCGTGGGCGGTGTGCTAGTGCATCACTCTATTGAGGCGCGTTATGGGATGCTGGGAACGACCTTTGGCGGTAATCATCTTGCTTGCGCTGCTACACTTGCAGTTCTCGAAGTGATTGAGAAGGAGCAGTTAATGGCACACGCAAAGGAAATAGAAACCTACTTTAGGGAGAAAGCACTTCCATTTGGCAATCGGGTGACTGTAAAAGGTCGCGGTCTAATGCTAGGGCTAGACTTAGGCTACGATGTAGGAGCATTGCGCAAAAAGCTCATCTACGAGTATCACATTTTTACGGGAGGAGCAAAAAACAAACACGTGCTCAGAATACTTCCACCACTTACGATTCAAAAACCACAGATAGATTTACTATTTGAAGCATTACACAAAGAGTTATGAAGAACTATATATCTATAAATGATATCACTAATTTAGAAATGGCGATTAAAGAAGCGCTGTATATGAAGGAGTATCCGTACGCTTTCGCGAAAGCGGGAAAACAAAAAACCTTAGGTCTTCTTTTTTTTAACTCAAGCTTACGTACAAGATTAAGCACAGAAAAGGCTGCCAAAAACCTTGGAATGGAGACGATGACACTCAATGTAAACAGTGATAGCTGGCAACTAGAGTTTGAAGATGGTACTGTGATGGATGGCACAAAAGCAGAGCACATTAAAGAGGCTGCGCAGGTGTTATCGCAATATTGTGATGTACTTGCCGTGAGAGCTTTTCCAGGGCTGGTAGATAAAAGTCAAGATGAGCTAGAGGTTGTACTTTCTGCATTTATGCAATATGGGAGTGTGCCGGTTGTAAATCTAGAAAGCAGTACGGCGCACCCGCTACAAGGCTTTACAGATGCAATCACGATTTACGAACTCACCGAAAGTCTATGTGCAGTAAATAAAAAGCCTAATGTCGTGTTGAGCTGGGCGCCACATCCTAAAGCCTTGCCGCACGCAGTTGCAAACTCATTTGTCCAGACTATGCAAAAGGCAAATGTAAATTTCACAATTACTAATCCGGAGGGTTATGATCTCAATCCAGAAATACGTGGAGAAGTACCTGTGATTCATAACCAGAAAGAAGCCTTTGCAAATGCCGATATCATTTATGTAAAAAACTGGAGCAGCTATGAAGATTATGGTAAGGTGCAATCGCAAGACAGTAACTGGATGATTAATGCCGAAAAACTTAAGGGAACCAATCAAGCCAAAGTTATGCATTGCCTACCTGTGCGTCGTAACGTTGTCATTGCAGATGATGTGCTAGACACCGAGTCAAGCGCAGTAATCCAGCAAGCTGGTAATAGAACGTGGGCTGCACAATGGGTGCTTAAAAACATACTCGACAATGATAAATAAACAGCAACTTACCATAGTAAAAATAGGTGGAGACATTGTAGATTATGATGAGCTACTCACCTCATTTTACACGCATTTTAAGGCAATTTCTGGTCCAGCTATTATCATACACGGTGGAGGAAATAAAGCATCTACTTTACAAGAGCAGCTCGGTTATGTTCCAGTAAAAGTAGACGGAAGAAGGGTGACAGACGAGGCGACGCTAGAGGTTGTGACAATGGTGTATGCGGGACTTCTCAATAAGAAACTTGTCGCAGGCCTGCAGGCAAAAGGTAAGAACACCTTAGGACTTTCTGGAGCAGATGGTGATGCCGTGAGAGCACATAAACGTGAAGTGAAAACGGTAGATTATGGCTTTGTAGGAGATATAGACAGCGTGAATGTGAGTTTTATAAATGACCTCCTTTCTGACGGTAAAGTACCTGTATTTTCTGCAATTACGCACGATGGTAATGGGCAATTACTCAACACCAATGCAGATACACTCGCTGCCAAAATTGGGGTAGCAATGAGCTCTCTCTATAACGTTCAGTTGTTTTATTGTTTTACAAAACCAGGTGTCCTTGAAGATGTAAATAATGATGAATCGATAGTAACGCGCATAGATAAAGGGCTTTATAAAGAGATGAAAACAGCCGGCCAAATATTTGAAGGGATGATTCCTAAACTAGATACTGCCTTTGAGGCACTAGATCAAGGCGTTATGAGAGTGCATCTGGGCGAGGTTGATGTACTGAGTGATAACACTATAAAACACACGACACTATGTCTTTAAATATCCAAATAGATAGTGCCGTAGCATTGCTGCAATCACTCATTGAGACACAAAGTTTTTCTAGCGAAGAAGATGGCACAGCTTTACTTATAGTAAACTGGTTAGAGGAGAAGGGGATTACGCTTTCGCGAAAGCGTAACAACATCTACGCATTTAATAAACATTATGACGCATCAAAACCGTTATTGCTTCTCAACTCTCACCACGATACGGTTAAGCCAAATAAAGGATACACAAGAGATCCTTATAATGCCGAAATTAAGGACGGTAAATTATACGGTCTAGGAAGTAACGATGCAGGTGCAAGTCTTGTAGGATTGCTTACTGCGTTTGTACATTTTTATGAGCGTGAGGATTTGTCTCATAATATTGTAATTGTAGCTTCTGCCGAAGAAGAGTCAAGTGGTCCAAATGGTCTTAATAGTATGCTTGCGCATCTGCCTGAGATAGATGTTGCCATTGTAGGCGAGCCTACACTTATGAACCTCGCCATTGCCGAAAAAGGTTTGGTGGTTTTTGACGCCGTAGTAAAAGGAACGGCAGGTCACGCAGCTCACATAAAGGAGAATATGGCTATTTATAATGTAATAGAAACCTTGCAGTGGTTTGAGAATATAACTTTTGATAAAGTGTCTGAGACGCTGGGTGCCACTAAGGTTACAGTAACACAAATTAATGCGGGTAGTCAACATAATGTAGTGCCCAGCCAGGTAGAGCTCGTCATAGATGTGAGAGTTAATGAACATTACAGCAACCAAGAAATCGCCGATTATATGGTAGCAAATGTGCCGTGTAACTCGATACAGCCTAGGTCATTGCGACTTAATAGTTCGCGTATCCCAAAAGAGCACAAGCTCGTACAAGCAGGAATAACGCTAGGCAGAGAAACCTATGGTTCACCTACCTTGTCTGATCAATCCTGCTTGAGTTGTCCCTCTTTAAAGCTAGGTATAGGCGACAGTACTCGCTCTCATATGGCAGATGAGTTTGTCTATATACACGAGATAGAGGAGGGCATAGCACTATATATCGAGCTCTTAGAAAAATTTTTAACAGCATAAATAATATGGGTTGTTGCAATAGTGTGAACAGCATAACCCACTAATAAGATACTTATGAAACTTTGGGAAAAAGGAATACCAACAGATCAAAAAATAGAAGCATTTACGGTGGGGAATGATCGTGAGATTGATATCCATATTGCTAAGTATGATTTGCTAGCCAGCAAGGCACACGCAGCAATGCTCGCATCTGTTGGCTTACTTACAAAAGAAGAAAGCGAGCAGTTAAATAAGCAATTAGACCTTATGCTCAAGCAAGAGCAGGAAGGAACATTTGTTATAGAAGCAGATTTTGAAGATGTACACTCTAAGATAGAAAGTGATCTTGTAAAAGCATTAGGAGATACGGGGAAAAAAATACACACAGCGAGATCTCGTAATGACCAAGTTCTTGTGGCGTTAAACCTTTATTTTAAAGCAGAATTGTCTCAAATAACCGAAGGCGTAGAGAAGTTGTTTGACACACTTCTCAAACTTGCAGAGACTCATAAAAACACCTTGCTACCTGGATATACACACCTTCAAGTGGCGATGCCGTCATCATTTGGGCTTTGGTTTTCTGCTTATGCAGAGTTGCTTATAGATGATCTCTACTTACTCAAAGCAGCACAGAAGGTGGTAGATCAAAATCCGCTGGGGAGTGCAGCTGGATATGGCTCTAGTTTTACTATTGATAGAGAGATGACTACCAAGCAACTTCAATTTGCCGATTTAAAATACAATGTAATTGCAGCTCAACTCTCAAGAGGGAAGTCTGAGCGTACAGTAACTCAAGCTGTAGCAAATATTGCAAATACGTTAAGTCGTTTTGCAATGGATATATGTTTGTACTGCTCTCAAAATTTTGGGTTCATTAAATTTCCAGATGCGCTTACTACGGGTAGTAGTATAATGCCGCACAAAAAGAATCCAGATGTTTTTGAATTGCTCCGTGGCAAGTGCAATCAGTTACAAGCCATCCCACAAGAAATGATTATGATTACTAATAATTTACCAAGTGGTTATCATAGAGACTACCAGTTACTTAAAGAAAATGCTATCAAGTCTGTAGAGGATCTTAAAGTAGTGCTAGATATTTTTGAGTTTTCTATTGCTCAAGTAAAAGTGAAGGATGTTAATCTAGATGATGAGAAGTATCAATACCTCTTTACAGTAGATGCAATAAATGATCTTGTAACCGCTGGCATACCTTTTAGAGAAGCATATAAGCAAATAGGGGAGCAGGTAGAAAATGGTTCTTTTAAAGCAGGAAATACAAAGGAGCACTCACACTTAGGAAGTATACATAACCTAGGTCTAGATAAGATACAAGCCAAATTTGACAAGGCGGTATCTTAATGAGTATGGAAGACTTAAGACACATAATGAGCTTGTGTAAAATAGTATCTTCGCACTATGAGTAGCATTAAAACCTTTTTGCGTTCATTACTAGAAATAGTAGAAAACGTATATGAAAACTCTCGCAAGGCAAGTAGAAAACGTACTTGGCATCAGCACGTAGTGCCCTATGAAGGGGACTGGGCTGTAAGGCGCGAGGGTAACAAGCGTATCACTTCAAAGCATCAAAAGCAGAGCACTGCCATACGTAAAGCAAAGAGTATTGCACGTAAACGAAAGGCAGATGTGATTATACATCGTGCAGGTGGTGGCATACGCGAGCGTATAAGCTATGACTAGAATAGCTGTTTTTTATACAAATCAACCTTAGAACCATCTATGCTTGCATTTTGTAATGAAGCGATGCAAAACTCGCGGTAGGTAAAGCAAATGATAAGAGAATAAAAAAATCCCATCAATCTATTGATGGGATTTAAAGTTTTTAATGAGTAGAACAATATCTCTATTCTATCAAAACTGCATTTTCAGGAATATCAAAATAGCTGTTTTCGACATCTTTTTTAAATCTAATATCAGAGACATCAATAGTTGTGATATGCTCGCCAGCTTTTTCGTCTTCGGTGAGCCAGTGGGTTTTATATCCTGTGGCAAACTCTATACCGTCTACCGTAGTTGTTCCCTCTACAGTCATTAACTTTTCTGGTAAGTGACCACCATCTGCAAAGTATTTAGGGTAAGAAACAATGTAGCGTATTACCGCTAGTTTGTGATTATCTTTCCCAAAATAGAGTACATAGTAATCATCTGGAGCATCTCCCGTTCCTGCTTCAAAAGTTACTTTAATAGCGTCATAAGTGGTGTTGTTATGAGTTTTATCTGCAAGTTTTTCAAGATTAACACCTTCACCATCTAGGATAAACGGTTGTGTTAGAAAGTAGTAAGGGGTAAGTGCCCAGAAGCGCATATCAAAAGGAAAAGCGGTAGAGTCCTTAACTTTTTTCCAAGCTTTCTCACCTGTCCACCCAAACTCTTGAGAGCGATCCCCTACGTGTTGATGACGTGCCTTATTGCTCCAAGTGTCAATGGTTTGATAAGTGTTACGACGTGTGCTCCCATCTTCAGGTTTATAGTCAAAATGAAAAGAAAGCGGTCCATTTTTAAAATAAGTATCCAGTCCGCCGTGTGCTTCCATCGCTTGCCATACTATTTTTCCGGCATCTGTTTTATTAAGTCTAGCTTGTGCTTCACCTACACGTTTATCAATCCACGAGTCTGGCTTTACAGCAAGATCTGGGTTTATAGCTACCTCGTTAGATGTTGTCGTGGTTTTAGTTTTTGTTTCTTGGCAAGACACACAGGCAAGTATTGCAATACCTAATGCGAGAATCATTTTCTTCATCTTTAAAATATGTTGGTTAGTAAAGCAAGTTTGGTCTATTTCTATTCTTCTAACTTACATAGCAGTGTATTAAATAAATGCTAAAACATCATAGAGATGAAATAAGAGTGGAATTACGCTTTCGCGAAAGCGTAACTCTTACAATTAAAGTCTTATTAAATAATCGTGCTTTGTCCTGCGTGAATGTTTTTAAAATTACGGTTTGTGTCTTCTGGGTTTAAGATATAGTCTGCAATAAAGTCGCCAACTTTTGAAGTGCTTAATGGGTTTTCTGGTTTGAGATCTTCTGTTGTAAAACCTAGTTCTAATGATTTTTCTACAGCGGTTTCTATACTAGCAGCCTCGTCTTGAAGCCCGAGATGTCTCAACAACATCGCTGCAGATAAAATCGAAGCCAGCGGATTTGCAATTCCCTTGCCAGTAGCTTGTGGGTAAGAGCCGTGTATAGGCTCAAAAAGTGCATTTTCTGTACCTACAGAGGCAGAAGCTAGAAGTCCTATAGAACCTCCTATCACACTTGCCTCATCAGAAATAATATCACCAAACAAGTTTTCTGTCAAAATCACATCAAACTGCTTTGGGTTTAAAATCATTTGCATCGCTGCATTGTCTACAAAGAGAAAATCTACCGCTACATCTGGATATCCTTTTGCTATCTCAGTTACTGTTTTTCTCCACAGCCTTGATGTTTCTAGCACGTTTGCTTTATCTACGAGCGTCAATTTTTTTCTTCTGTTTTGAGCCTCTTTAAAGGCTAGATGTGCCATTCTTGTTATTTCTTTTACAGAATATGAGCAACCGTCTGAGGCTACTTGACCATCATCACTAAGGTGTTTCTCACCAAAATAGATACCACCTGTGAGTTCGCGATAGATAGACATATCTGCTCCAGAAATGATCTCTCTTTTAAGAGGTGAATTATCAATAAGTTGCTCGTAAGCCTTCACAGGGCGTACATTACAAAAGAGTCCTAGTGACTTGCGAAGTCTCAAAAGGCCTTGCTCTGGACGAACTTTTGCCGTTGGGTCATTGTCATATTTGGGATCACCAATGGCTCCAAACAGTATAGCATCAGATGCCTCACAAATGTCTAGTGTTTCCTCAGGAAGCGGGTTGCCCGTCGCGTCTATGGCACAAGCTCCCATCATTGCTTCTGTATATGTAAAGTGATGTCCGTATTCGTCTGCTACTGCCTCTAGGGCTTTTTTTGCTTGAGCAGTAACTTCTGGTCCTATCCCGTCTCCAGGTATGATTGCAATATTAAAATCCATAGTGTGTGTTTGAATTATGTACTAAATCCCCGCCTTAGTAGGCGAGGATCTGGTAACCATTTATATATTGTGCTCTTTTAAAACACCATTCGTTCTTTTTCAAAGGCTTCTATTTCGGCCTTTTTACTTAGTAAAAAATCAATGTCGTCATATCCATTAATCATACATACCTTCTTGTAGGGGTCTATGTCAAATTCCGCTTTCGTACTTCGACCTTGCTCAGCATAAACTCCAGCCATCTCAACCACCTGATTTTCTAGGTCTATAGTGATAGGTAGCTCAGGGTTTGCTTCTATACCTGCTAGTAATTCCTTAAGATACTCCGGCGTCACCTGTATAGGAAGCAAGCCGTTGTTAAGTGCATTACCTTTAAAAATATCTGCAAAAAAACTTGAAATGACCACTTTAAACCCATAGCCTACAATGGCCCAAGCAGCGTGCTCACGGCTAGACCCACAACCAAAGTTATCTCCAGCTACCAGAATTTTTGCACCTGCATATTGTGGTTTATTAATAGGAAAATCTGCATCCAGCGTTCCATCTTTTGTAAAGCGCCAGTCTCTAAAGACGTTATCACCAAATCCTTTCTTATCTGTCGCTTTCAAGAAGCGCGCAGGGATAATCTGGTCTGTATCTATATTTTCTATAGGTAGTGGTACCGCTGTGCTTATGAGTTTTGTAAATTTTTCCATTAGGCTACAGCTTCTTTTGTGACGTCTACTATTTTTCCTGCAATGGCAGTTGCGGCAGCTACAAGGGGAGAAGCGAGTATTGTTCTCGCACCTTGACCTTGGCGGCCTTCAAAATTTCTATTTGAGGTAGAAACACAGTACTCTCCAGCGGGAATTTTATCATCATTCATCGCAAGACAGGCTGAACAGCCAGGCTGCCGTAAGGCAAACCCAGCCTCTTCAAACACCTCTTTAAGCCCCTCTTCTTCGAGTTGCTTTGCTACTTGTTGTGAGCCAGGTACTAGCCAGGCGTTCACATTTGCAGCTTTATGTTTTCCGCGCACGTATGATGCGGCTATTCTAAAATCTTCTATTCTTGAGTTTGTACAACTTCCTAAAAACACATAATTAATAGGCGTGTCTAGTAATTGTGCTCCACCTTTGAAGTTCATATACTCAAGCGCTTTCTCAAAGGTCATATCGCCTTTCTCGGGTATGGCGCCGTTTATTTTTATTCCCATCCCTGGGTTTGTGCCGTAGGTGAGCATTGGAGCTATATCTTCGGCATCAAAGTGATATTCTTTGTCAAAAGTGGCATCTTGGTCTGTAGGGAGTGTTTTCCAGTAGGATACCGCTTTCGCGAAAGCGTCACCCTGCGGAGCAAATTTGCGCCCTTCTACATAATCAAAAGTGGTTTGATCTGGGGCAATCATACCGCCACGAGCGCCCATCTCGATACTCATATTACAAACCGTCATACGGCCTTCCATACTCATCTCCTCAAAAACGTTACCCGCATACTCACAGAAGTAACCAGTACCAGCGTTTGTGCCTATTTTTGAGATAATATATAAAATCACATCTTTAGGAGAAACGTGTGGTGCAAGAGTTCCATTTACAGAAACGCGTAAGCTTTTAGGCTTGTTAAGTAACAGGCTTTGACTTGCAAATACTTGTCCCACCTGGCTCGTCCCGATACCAAAGGCAATAGTGCCAAAAGCTCCGTGTGTTGATGTGTGACTGTCTCCACAAACCATTGTCATACCTGGTTGTGTGATACCCAGCTCTGGTGCCATCACGTGTACAATACCATTGTACTTGTGACCTAGACCATAGAGGGTGATGTTGTGTTTCTCACAGTTTTCTGTGAGTTGTTGTAATTGCTTGCGAGACATCTCATCCTTGATAGGAAGATGCTGATTTTCTGTTGGAGTGTTGTGGTCTGCCGTGGCAACTATTTGATCTGGACGGGCTACAGGAATGCCACGTTCCTCAAGCTCATTAAAAGCCTGCGGACTGGTCACTTCGTGTATCAAGTGCTTGTCTATATATAAGATTTGGGGTCCGTTGTCTACAGTGTCTACCACGTGTGCATCCCAGACTTTATCAAATAGTGTTTTTCCCATTAGTATTTATGCTCTGTAAATTACTTGCGTATTGTTTTAAATTATGCGACTGCTCCAGCTTTGCACTGTATGTGTTGCATAATCATATGTATATCATTGTCTTTTACTTCCTTTTGTCTATCTGCCACATTAAGAAACTGCTCGTAAGCCGCATCTAGTTGCACTTTTGTTAGTTCGTAACCTACTTTTTTTGATCTATAGGCAAGAGCTGCTCTACCGCTTCTTGCTGTAAGCACGATAGATGTCTCATTTACTCCTACATCTTTTGGGTCCATAATCTCGTAGGTGTCTCTATTTTTGATCATACCGTCTTGATGGATTCCTGAGCTGTGTGCAAAGGCATTTGCACCTACGATCGCCTTGTTAGGTTGTACGACCATTCCCATCTTGTCACTTACCATACGGCTCGTGTCAAAAAGGAGTTGGGTATTTATATCTGTATGAAGATTGAGTGTGGGGTGTTGTTTAAGGATCATTACTACCTCTTCTAGAGAGGTATTACCAGCACGCTCACCTATCCCGTTTATGGTACATTCTATCTGTCTTGCTCCATTTATCACACCTGCAATACTATTTGCCGTGGCTAGACCAAGATCATTGTGACAGTGGCAAGAGAGAGTAACGTTTTCTATACCCTTCACATTTTCACGTAAGTATTTGATTTTTGCTCCATACTCTTCAGGTAAGCAATAACCTGTAGTATCTGGAATATTAAGAACGGTTGCTCCCGCTGCGATGACTCGCTCAAGCACCTTTGCAAGAAATGCATTGTCTGTACGACCCGCATCTTCTGCATAAAACTCTACATCATCAACAAAATTTTTCGCGTAAGCGGTTGCTTTTACAGCGCGTTCTATAATCTGCTCAGGAGTGGCGTTAAATTTATACTTCATATGTGACTCGCTAGTACCTATACCCGTATGGATTCTAGGTCTAACGGCATATTTTAGAGCTTGTGCGGCAACCTCGATATCCTTCTCTACTGCGCGAGTGAGACCACATACGGTTGCGTTTTTTACGAGTTTTGAAATCTCCTCTACAGAGCTAAAATCTCCCGGAGAGGAAATAGGAAAACCTGCTTCTATTACATCCACGCCTAAAACATCGAGACGCTCTGCTATGGTGAGCTTTTCTTTTTTGTCTAGTTTACAACCAGGTACCTGCTCTCCATCACGAAGAGTCGTATCAAAAATCTGAACTTTGTCGTTTTGCATAGCTTTCATTTCTACACGAATTTATACCTTGCTTATCCTTTAAGAATCTTTCAAATGAGAGGTCTTACGATATCAAGGTTAATTTTAGTATAATCAAATAACTGTATTTCAATTAGTTATGAGAAAAATCATTACAACGCTTAATGATCATAATGATTCTTTATTTATTTTAATTAAGTCATTATCTAAGAGTGAAAAGCGACAGTTCAAGCTGTACGTAGGCCGACTAGTGGGAAATAGCGAGGCAAAATTTTTGCAACTTTTTGAATTTCTTGATAAAGAAAAAACCTATGATGAGAAGGCCATCTTAAAGTCTGGTATTGTTACAAAAACACAACTATCTAACCTCAAAGCGCACCTTTATAGACAACTTTTAATAAGCCTGCGGCTTACACCAGCACATCAAAATATACGTGTGCAAATACGAGAGCAGCTAGATTTTGCAACCATACTATATCAAAAAGGCTTGTATAAGCAAAGCCTTAAAATTCTAGATAAAGCTAAAAGTATGGCACTAGAAAATGAGGAGAAAAATGTTGCTTATGAAATCGTAGAGTTAGAAAAAATTATAGAAACCCAATATATCACCAGAAGTATAGCCACCCGTGCAGATGAGCTTGCTGTCCAGGCAAAAAGCCTTAGTGAGCAAAACGTTATGGCGAGTAAGTTATCTAACCTGTCGCTGCAACTCTATAGCATTATGCTCAAAACGGGCTATGTAAAAAGTGATAAAGAAAAGCAAGAGCTCACAGATTACTTTGATGGTCACTTGCCTAATTATGATTACGACTTGCTCAATTTTAGAGAAAAGATGTGGTTGTATAAGGCGCATCTCTGGTACAGTTTTCTTATTCAAGATTTTCTTTCTTGTTATAAGTATGCAGACCGCTATGTGCGCTTATTTGATGAGAATCCTTTAATGATAAAACAGAACCCTGTTTTTTATCTCAAGGGGATACATTATTTACTAGAGTCATTATTTTACCTTAAACACGAGTCAAAATTTAGAGAAGCGCTAGAGAAGCTCACCACTGTAAAGGAAAACCCTAATTTCCCTAAAGGTGATAATCTAGACACGCTTCTGTTTTTATATACAAGCAGTAACCGCTTTAATCATCGCTTTATGATAGGCGAGTTTAAAGATGGTGAAAACCTTGTTAAGGAGGTTCTCACTGGATTAAAATCACCTAAATACCGTATAGATGAGCATCACGTGATGATCTTTTATTACAAGATGGCGAGCCTATATTTTGGGGCGGGTGATAACATAAAATGTATTGAGTACTGCCAGAAAATCATAAACAATCATAGCCTTAAGAGCCGTGAAGATTTAATGTGCTTCTCACGTATTCTTAATCTCATTGCTCATTATGAGGCTGGCAAAGATTACCATCTTGAGTCATTGTTAAGAAGCACCTATAAGTTTCTTATTAAGATGGATGATATGCACGAGGTACAAAAGGAGATGATTAAATTTGTGCGCAATCTGGGAGATATCTATCCTCACGAACTTAAAGCCGAGTTTAAAAAATTGCACACTACACTCAAACAATATGAAGACGATCCGTACGAGCGCAGAGCCTTCTTATATCTAGATGTGTTGTCTTGGCTAGAGAGTAAGATAGAAAACAGACCGGTTGCAGATGTGATTAAAGAAAAAGCACAAAAATTAATAAGGTAATTGCCTTTTTCTTCTAGCACCATAATTTACCCTAACACCATTTAATGCCAAATAATACGACCCGCCATATATTAGAAATTAACCTAGCAATGCTTTTTGTAAGTACCTCGGGAGTACTAGGTAGATACATTGATTTACCTCCGGCCGTAACCATCGGTATACGCTCATTTCTTGCAATGTTACTACTGGGATTATTTGTAAAGTGGAAAGGTTTTTCTTTTACGCTTGCGCGAAAGGATATACTCGCAATTGCGCTTTCTGGTGTTTTTATGGGGCTACACTGGATTACCTATTTCTACTCCTTACAATTGTCTAACGTAGCGATAGGGATGCTGTCATTATTCACATATCCCGTGATGACAAGCTTACTCGAGCCTGTATTTTTAAAAACACAGTTTTCAAAAATGCACTTGCTACTAGGGGTACTTGTCTTGATAGGTATTTACTTTCTTGCGCCTTCTTTTGATACAGAAAACGACTACTTCCTTGCGATATTAATAGGTTTGCTATCGGCATTATGTTTTGCAATACGTAACCTCTTGGTAAAAACAAAAATAGGTTCTTACAACGGGTCTGTAGTAATGTGGTATCAAACGCTGGTGATAGCCATTATGCTTATACCAGCCTATTTTATTTTTGATGTCGAAGGATTTGTAAAAGAGCTTCCTTATATAGGGATGCTTGCCCTTATCACAACCGCTTTGGGACACACGATGTTTCTCTTTAGTATTAAAAGGTTTTCTGTGACGGCTGCTAGTTTAATGGGAAGCGTACAACCTATTTATGGAATCATTCTCGGTATTATTTTTCTTAACGAAATACCTGGGTGGCGTACCGTTTTAGGAGGTTCTCTTATTTTATTTAGTGTAGTGGTAGAGAGCTTAAGAGCGTCGCGAAATAAGTAGGAAGCCCCTAGTTACAAGCCTTCCACACAGCATCTCCTTCGGGAACTTGGCCTATGAAGGTCATTTCTTCCTTTTTTACCGGGTGGGTGAGGGTAAGCTTTCGCGAAAGCAAACTTATACTACCATCAGCGTTACTGCGGTCAAAACCATATTTAAGATCTCCCTTTATAGGGCAACCTATGGCTGTAAGCTGGGCGCGTATCTGGTGATGTCTCCCAGTGTGTAGGTCTATCTCAAGAAGATAAAATGTCTTAAGCTTTTTAATCACTCTGTAATCTAGAATAGCCTTTTTACTGTCTGGCACCTCGTGTTTGTGAGCGTAGCTTTTGTTTTGTTTTGGGTTGCGCTTTAAAAAGTGTGTAAGCGTGCCACTCTCTGCCGGAGGCGGATTTTTTACAAGTGCCCAGTATGTTTTTTTAGTCTGTCGCTCAGAAAACATCTTGTTAAGACGTGGTAACGCCTTGCTGGTACGGGCAAAAATAACAATGCCAGAAGTAGGTCTGTCTAGTCTGTGTACCACACCTAGATATACCGCTCCTGGCTTATTATATTTTACTGCAATGTATTTTTTTACAACTTCGCTCAGTGGCAAGTCTCCCGTTTTATCTCCTTGCACAATATCACCACTACGTTTGTTAACCACGATAATGTGGTTATCTTCATATATAACGTTGAGGTTTTCTGGCGTGGAGTGCATTGTGGGTGGTTACCGCTTTCGCGAAAGCGTACTATTAATACTGCTCATCTTCATTTGGGAAGTCCTGTGATTTTACATCTGCACTGTACTTCTCAAAAGCAGAGGTCATCTCAGTATGCATATCTAGATAACGACGTAAAAATCGAGGGTTGAACTCGTGAGTCATACCCAGCATATCGTGTGTTACAAGTACTTGTCCATCTACTCCAGCACCAGCACCTATACCTATCACGGGGATGGTAAGGCTCTCTGCAACTTCTTGAGCCAGTTTTGCAGGTACTTTTTCTAGTACAAGAGCAAAACAACCAGCTTTTTGAAGCATAAGGGCATCTTCTTTAAGTTTTTGAGCTTCTTCTTCTTCCTTAGCTCGTACTGTATATGTACCAAATTTATAGATACTTTGTGGTGTAAGTCCTAGGTGACCCATTACCGGG
Organism: Dokdonia donghaensis DSW-1; assembly: GCF_001653755.1. Classification (GTDB taxonomy): domain Bacteria; phylum Bacteroidota; class Bacteroidia; order Flavobacteriales; family Flavobacteriaceae; genus Dokdonia; species Dokdonia donghaensis. Next base: position 1,335,652 of record NZ_CP015125.1, read on the forward strand.
ATACCTGCGTTAAGGATACGCTTTATGCTTTCTTTTACTTCTTTACCACCTTCAAGTTTTATAGAGTGACCTCCAGATTCTTTCATAATACGTATGGCAGATCTTAGCGCTTCTTTAGGATCACTTTGATAACTACCAAAAGGTAGATCAACTACTACTAACGCTCTGTTTGCCGCTCTTACAACAGAAGAGGCGTGGTATATCATCTGGTCTAGAGTGATAGGTAATGTTGTCTCGTGGCCAGCCATTACGTTTGATGCGCTATCACCTACAAGAATCACATCTATACCCGCACCGTCTACAATTTGAGCCATTGTATAATCATAGGCTGTGAGCATTGATATTTTCTCTCCTCGAGATTTCATCTCAGTAAGAGACTTTACGGTTACTCTTTTGTATTCTTTTTTGGCTGTAGACATTTGTTTATTTTTTCTGTTACAAAAGTAGTAAATTAGATACCTATGTGTTAAACATTATAGATGCGACTCAAATATCTTTTTATTCCTATGATTGCGGTGTTCTTATTATTTGCCTTTGTTAAGGCAGATAAAGATTACTACAGGTCTGCAAATCAAGATGTTTATAGCGAACAGGTAGTTAAGGAGGTGGTGCATACTTTTTTTGAGGGATTTCACACTCAAGACTCTATTTTAATTAAAAAGGTCGTGCATCCAGATGTGATGATGCAATCTATAGGCAAGGGAGAACTAGGCGAGGTACAACTGAGCAAGCAAGACTTTAGTGGATTTTTAAAGTCTATTTGTAGTATACCTGCGACTACCACTTTTGAAGAGCGTATAAATAGCTATGAGGTAAAAATGGATGGCAAGATGGCAAATGTCTGGACGCCATATTCATTTTACATAAACGGTAGTCTAAGTCATTGTGGAACTAATAGTTTTCAACTCTTTAAGCGCAACGGTGTCTGGAAGATATTTTATATAGTAGACACGCGTGACCGCGAGGGCTGTGGGGAGAAGCGAGGGTAGTGATAGGAGCGCTCTAATCTAGTTTATATATTAATCTAAAATCCATATTAAACTCAACGCCTGTAGAGAATCCCTCATCCCGTCTCGGGTTTGTGTCATCAAAGAAAAAGCCATCTTCAAAACCAAAACGTACAAAACTAGCGTTTTGAATGTCACTATATCTATTGTCTTTAAATCTCATACCTAGCCCAAAGTTTACACGGAGCATAAGTTTATTTGATAATCGAGTGTACTCTCCAAAGTTTACTAAAAACCCATTCTTTACACGTTGATAATCTGCACGATCAAAAGCTACAAGCTCTACCGTGCCGTTTGCATCATTTACAGGATTAAACGTGTCAAAAAGCAGTGTTTCTTTACTGTTTATGTAAAACAACTCTAGCCCTATATAATTTGTGTATTTTTCTCCTTTACCTATAAAATAGAGCACCTCTGGGCGTACTTCATATAGACTATAATTGCTCGTGCCCTCATTAGTGTAAGGCAAGCCTTGAAAACCTACTCCCACACTACCGCCTACAGACCAGTGAGTGTTAAGCGATCTCGTATACCCAACATTTATTCTTGGAAAAGGTGTAATAGGACTTACTAAACTAAGACTCACATATGATTTTACGGGTACTCTTGAGATACTATCCCTTCGCTCAATTTTCTTTATTCGTTTTTCTACGCGTATTGCTTTCTTTTCTTCACGGGTGGTCTGTGCTTGTAGGCTTTGAAAACAACATAAAATGATAACGAGGGCAGTTGTAGTAATTCTCATTTAAGGTAGGATTTAGTGAGGATTCTATATCAAGATACATTCTCTACCAGAAGGTTGCGTGATAAATGGCTTTATATTTTTAACAATCTGACATTGCAACATTTATCGCAAGACCACCTTCTGAGGTTTCTTTGTACTTTGTGTTCATATCTTGAGCTGTTTGCCACATCGTCTCTATGACTTTATCTAGTGGGACTTTAGCATTTGCAGCATCTGCATCTAGCGCCATCTCACAGGCATTAATCGCTTTTATAGCTCCCATTGCATTGCGCTCTATACAAGGTATCTGTACAAGACCACCTATAGGGTCACAAGTAAGACCTAAGTGATGTTCCATTGCAATCTCTGCTGCCATAAGAACTTGCTCTGGAGTACCGCCCATAAGCTCTGTAAGACCCGCTGCTGCCATAGCGCTAGAGACTCCTATTTCTGCTTGACATCCACCCATTGCGGCAGAGATGGTTGCTCCTTTTTTAAATAGACTGCCTACCTCTCCAGCTACGAGCAAGAATCTTTTAATATCTTCAAAATTCGCATCGTGATTTTCTATAACGATGTAGTACATAAGCACAGAAGGGATTACGCCTGCGCTTCCGTTAGTAGGAGCGGTCACGACGCGGCCTAGAGATGCATTTACCTCATTTACTGCCAGGGCAAAGCAGGATACCCATTTTAATATTTCGCGAAAGCGTACTTCTTGCCCACGTATAGCTTCTATCCACTCGTACTTATCTGTGTATGCTGTGTTTTTTTGTAAGCGTAAGTGTGTGTCAAAAGCGCGTCTTCTCACATTGAGACCACCTGGGAGCGTTCCCTCGGTGTGACAGCCTGTGTACATAGAGTCAAGCATTACATCCCAAATCTGTTTAAAACGCTCATCAATCTCTTCTTGAGTATTGAGGTACAATTCATTTTCTAAAATAATTTCAGAAATGGACTTGCCTTCTTGCTTACAGAATTTAAGTAATTCGGTTGCTTTTTCTATAGGCCTAGGGAAACATTCAAAGGCTATCTTCTTGCGCTGTGCTCGTTTTCTTTCTTTTTGAATTACAAAACCACCGCCTATCGAGTAGTACACCTCTCTTACTTTCTTCCCGTTAGTAAGTGTTGCTGTAAAGCGTATCCCATTAGGGTGAAAAGGGAGAAATTTTCTATTAAAAATAATATCCTCTTCTGGGTCAAAACTAAAGGTGAGTGACCCATCTAGCTCTAACCTTCTAAAGAGTTTTATGTGTTCTACCGTAGTCGGGATGTCTTCTATACTGCAGGTTGTAGGGTCTGCACCCGTAAGTCCCATAATAACGGCAACATCTGTGGCGTGCCCTTTACCGGTGAGAGATAATGAGCCGTAGAGGTCTACTTTTAAACTCTCTATGAGCTCAAAGTTACCTTTGATCTTAAGTTTTTCAATAAATCTAATGGCCGCTCTCCACGGTCCTAGCGTATGAGAACTAGACGGTCCCACACCTATTTTAAGCATATCAAAAACAGAAATAGCCTCTATTTGCTTGTTCATAGATCAAGTCGCATTATATAATCGGTTTGAATCTCTGCAATCATATCATAATCGTGAGTGCCTACTATCTTAAAACCGTGTCTTTTATAAAATTTTATGGCCTCTGGGTTTTCTTCCCAAACGCCCAGCCAAATGTAGTTTTTTTCTAACTCCTTTGCTTTAGAAATCGCAAATTCTATAAGCTCGCTTCCATAGCCTTTCCTTAAGTAGGGGATATCTATGTAGATACGTTCTACTTCTAATCCATTTTCTTCTTGAAATTCTGTTTGGGCGTTGCCCGTATTGAGTTTCAAATAGCCTAGAATTTCCTCCTTGTCTTTATAAAAATACCAGTATGAATCTGGGTTAGATAGTTGTTTTTTAAGGTGCGCTTTCGCGAAAGCGTCTTCATAATACCTCTCAATCACACCAGGTGCATTTTTTGAAGCAAAAGCTGCCGAGTAGCTGCGCATAGCAAGAGCACGGAGGGTAGTAAGATCTTTTAATGTGATAGGAGTGAGGCGCATACTGACCTAGCTTGTTGTGGTACGAGAAATAATTAAAATAATGATTACAAAACCGTTATTCATCGCGTGGAGTGCCATAGGCCAAACAATGTTTTCATTTTTGATTTTAAGTAATCCCATCATAAACCCTGAAATTATTCTAGGTATAATAAGCGCAATGAGCGCTGCATTAAGCACAAAGGTGTCTACATAATTATTAATATGTACCATACCAAAAAGTAGCGAACTCACAATAAGAACAACCGTAGAATGTCGTGATAAGAAGTTGCGTATTTTGAGGGTACTTTGCTCAGGTATAAGCTGTTTAAGAATCGTAAATACGGTAAATAAGAATACGGCTATAAATCCAAGTTTTACAGCCCAGTGCACATCTGTAGGAATAAATTTATTTGAGTAAAAAAGTGGCCAGGAGCATAAAAGCAATATCACATCTGCGTGAGAAGGTTTTATAAGCGTGCGGAACATCATCTCCTCAATAATGGGAGCAAATATTACCGCAAGTACAAATAACTTAAGCGGGTTGTCTTGCAAGAGTTCCCTTAAGAAACTTTGCTCATATTGCTCTTCAAATAGATCTGGAAACTGAGTCTTTACAATGCCAAATGCAATGAAAAATACGATGTACAACGCCCAGAGATAGAGGTAATACCTTACGAGATTTGAGGTTTTATTGATAAGCTAGTTTTTGAGTAAAGTGACTTTTATTGAGAGAATAAAGTTACTCAATACTTCGCACTTTTTGCTCCCATTTCCAAGCGCTTGTCATCGCCTCATCTAGTGTGCTTTCTGATTTCCAGCCTAAGTCCTCATTTGCTTTTGTAGTATCTGCATAAGCCGCAGTAATATCTCCCTCACGACGATCTACTATTTTATAATTAAGGCTTTTACCAGAAACTTTCTCAAAGGACTTAATCACTTCTAGTACAGAACTTCCTGTTCCAGTACCCACATTAAAAACCTCAAAGTTAGAGGCGTTTTTTCCTTGGAGAAGACGTTCTAAAGCTACTACATGCGCTTTTGCCAGATCTACTACATGAATGTAATCTCGTACCGCTGTCCCATCTTCAGTAGGATAATCATCTCCAAAGACTGATAGTTCTTCTCTAATTCCAATTCCTGTTTGGGTAATAAAAGGTACTAAGTTAGCAGGAACTCCGAGAGGCAGCTCTCCAATTTGGGCAGTAGGATGGGAACCTATTGGATTAAAGTATCGTAAGGCGATGGCTTTAAGTCGTGGTACTACCTTACAAGTATCTCTTATGATTTCTTCACCTATTTGTTTGGTGTTACCATACGGCGACTCTGCAGGTTTTACAGGTGCATTTTCTGTGATAGGTAATTCGTCTGCTTGTCCATATACTGTGCAAGAAGAACTAAATATAAAGGATGCCTCTTTCTTTTGAGAAAGCTCTTGTAATATATATACAAGTGTACCTAAGTTATTTTCATAGTATAACAATGGTTTCTCTACGCTTTCTCCCACAGCTTTGGAGGCTGCAAAGTGAACGAGCCCTTGCACATCTTGATGTCGTTTAAAAAAGTCTTGAACTTTAGATTTCTCTCTTAAATCGAATACTTCTAATTTAGGAGTTTTACCCGTAATTGCCGTAATTCCTTTGAGCACATCTCGAGAGGAGTTTGAGCAGTTATCTATAATAACTACATCGTGTCCAATATTCTGAAGCTCAACCACAGTATGTGATCCTATAAAACCAAGTCCTCCTGTTACTACTATCTTCATGTTATTCACGCGAAAGCAGGAATCTTAACCCGCAAACGACTTTGTTTATTATCTGTGAGGGCAGATGATTCTTATTGTTTTGTTCTTATTTTCAATGCGTATTACATTTTGGCAAAAGTAAAAGTAATTCGAAGCAATGATTAGACTATTTCTAAAATGCCTTTTTTTAAAATATTAAATACGTGCTTAAAACTAAAAGGGCGATTAGTATTCCAACTACATAAGCATACTTCCAAGGAGTCGTATCAATTGCTTGCGTTTGTGTTGGGACATAAACATCAGTTTTAGGTTTCATAGCTCCTACAATAAGCATTATTACAATATTTACTGTGAATAATATGCCCATCACATGTAAAAAGTGAGGAAATGCTTCTGCTTTAATAATTGCGAGTTCTGCCGCATCTGTTATTCCATTTGAAGCGGCTTTTGCAAGGGCAGCTTCTTGAAAGCTAGGTCTCATAAATATTGTACATACGTACATGATCACACCAGCGATTAATACGATTTTGGCACCTAGGGCAGGTACTTTCTTTGTTAGAATACCTACAAGAACTACCGCAAGGATAGGCACACTTAGACTACCCAAAGCTTGTTGAATGTAATCAAAAAGTCCTGCAGGGGCATTTGCGATGAATGGGGCAATCGTCATAGATACTAACGCTAGTCCAAGTCCAAAATACTTTCCAGCTTTTACCGCACGATGTTCTGAGGCTTCGCTATTAAAGAATTTTTTATACAAGTCAAAACCAAAGAGGGTAGCACTACTATTTAATAGGCTATTAAATGAACTGAGTACAGCACCAAATAAAACTGCTGCAAAGAAACCCACAAGTGCTGGTGGTAATACTTCTTTTACTAATTGAGGATACGCCTTATCTGCAGACTCTAGATTTCCATCAAAAACATTCCACGCGATAATACCTGGAAGCACTACGATTACTGGAATTAAGAACTTTACAAAAGCCGCAAGCATCACTCCTTTCTGGCCTTCTTTTAAGCTTTTTGCTCCAAAAACACGTTGCAATATAGATTGATTTGTTCCCCAGTAATACATCTGGGCGATCATCATTCCTGTAAAGATTGTGCCTACTGGAATAGAAGAAGTCACATCACCAGTCACATCAAATTTATCTTGATTTTCTGTCCAAAGTATGCTTAGTCCATCACCTACGCTACCATCACCTATGAGTTTAAGACCAAAATATGGAATGAGTAACCCACCTATTAGTAGACCAATCGCATTGATAAGATCAGAAACCGCTACAGCTTTAAGGCCTCCGAAAATTGCGTAAATAATTCCTATGATTCCAATACTCCAAACGCATAACCAGATAACCGATCCTTCAGACATATCTAGTAGACTTGGTAGGTCAAACATAGTGCTAAAAGCAAGCGATCCCGAGTAAAGGATTGTTGGAAGTAAAACAATACCAAAAGCAATTAGGAATAATATAGAAAGAATAGCCTTTGTATTTTCGTCAAAACGCTCTTCAATAAATTCAGGGATTGTTGTGATTCCCTTATGCATATACTTAGGTAAGAAATATACTGCGGTAATCACCATCGCAATGGCTGCTAGGGTTTCCCAAGCCATCACAAGAATTCCTTCTGAAAACGCTTGCCCGTTTAGACCAACGATTTGCTCTGCAGATAGATTGGTAAGTAGCAGTGATCCAGCTATAGTGAGTGCACCAAGACTTCGCCCTCCTAGATAGTAACCGTCTGCGCTTTTTTCGTCAGTGCCACGTGTTTTCCACCAAGCGTATCCAGCTACTAGTAATGTAAATCCAAGAAAAGAAATGAGTCCCATATGGTTTGGTTTTTTATTAATCTATGGTCTAAAATATGACATTTTAATATAATATTAAGAGTTCTGTTAACAAGCTTGTAACTATAACGTTTTCGTCAATTTCTTTCGCTTTCGCGAAAACTGGAGAACCTCAAGAAATTCCCTGTATTTAAGCTACGGCTCTTTCGACTCTATCCGAGTCTGCAGTGCTGGTTCAGTTTTACAGTATGATTGAAATCGTTAGCATTTTTCGCGAAAGGGAAACCCTATACAAACTCTTCTTCATAATATTCACTCGCGTCTTGGACGAGTATATTGAGATACTCATTTTCCCTTTCTACACGAGCTTCATCCCATCCTAAATAACGTATCATATCTTCTTGAACAAGATTGCGATATTGATGCACAGAGTGTATGTCAAAATAAAGACGCCCAGTTCTTCTTACGAAAAAGTCGGTGAGACTATTAGTCATCTCGTGATGAACACTATACCATATTTCTGCACGAACCAAACGCTCTTCTGGATTTCCATTTAAAAAGTAACTCATCTTATCAATAATAGTATCGCTCTGTTTGCCATAGGTAGTCGCTAGATACCAGCTTTGATACTCATTTGAAATTCCAGATTCCTTGAGACGTTTTGCAATTTCTTGTTGGTAAGCATCCACCTCCTTTGTGTTTTGTAAAGGCTCTGAGGTGAGGGGTATTTTCTCCGTATACGACTTTACAAGGTGCTCTTTTTTCTTATCTGGAACGTTCTTTAGTACGCGATCTATAACGCGTTGTGCCATTTTACGATAGCCAGTAAGTTTGCCACCAGCGATAGAAATAAGACCTGTTTTAGATTCAAATATTTCGTCTTTGCGACTTAACTCCGACGGATCTTTTCCATCTTCGTGTATAAGTGGTCGCAGCCCAGCCCAGTTTGATTCTATATCATCTATCTCAAGATTAAGATCTGGGAACATATTATTTGTTGCGTCAAGTAAGTAGTTAGCATCCTCTTTTGTGGCTACTACACGATTAAGATTGCCGTTATAGTTAGTATCTGTAGTTCCTACGTAAGTAGATCTCCCTCTTGGAATGGCAAATATCATACGACCATCCGGTACGTCAAAGTAAATAGACTGCGTGAGCGGAAAGCGTTCTCTTGAAAATACAATATGGACTCCTTTGGTAAGATGCAGATACTTATTATTCATTGAGTGATCTTTCTTGCGAAGTAAATCTACCCAAGGTCCCGCAGCAGAAACATAGTGCTGCGCCTTTAATTTAAATGTCTTTTGAGTGTTGTGGTCAAAGCATTGCAAGCTTTTAATCTTTCCGTCATCATCGTATTTAAACGACTTCATCTCACAATAATTGATGATGGTCGCTCCAAATGTTGCTGCTTTTTTGAGCAGCTCTACTGTAAGACGGGCATCGTCTGTGCGGTACTCTGCATAATAACCGCCACCTACAAGGTTTTCTTTATTAAGAAGGGGCTCGCGAGAGGCTGTTTCTTCTGCACTTAGCATTTTACGTTTGTCATCTCCTTCTACATTAGCTAGGAAATCGTATACCTTTAGACCAATGGCTGTCATCATCTTGCCATAGGTTCCTCCTTCTATCAGAGGTAATAACATTTTTTCTGGAACAACTAGGTGAGGAGCGAGGGTGTGTACGATCGCGCGTTCACTCCCAGACTCTTTTACAAGTCCAATTTCCATTTGCTTGAGATAACGTAAACCTCCGTGTATGAGTTTCGTAGATTTATTACTAGTTCCAGAAGCAAAGTCATTCTTTTCAATAAGACACACTTTCATTCCTCTGGAAGATGCATCTAATGCGATACCCGCTCCTGTCACACCTCCACCTATGACGATAAGGTCAAACTTCTCCCGTTGCGCGCGATTAATTTGCATCTCTCTATCTAATACAGAAAAACGCATAGGCGCATCATCTTGGGTAGTGAGCATTTGGTTCGTAGTACTCTTGGTACGAGCTACGGCATTTTTCCAGCCAGTGTATTTTTTATTTCTTTCGTATTCTGTAATGGCGGGTTCAAATATGGTATCTACTTGGCGTATTTTGGCGATATCTTTTTTATTCCAGATGCCTGCCTGTATGCCTGCTAGAAATGCAGCACCTAAGGCAGTCACCTCAAGCATTTTTGGACGATCTACTTCTACATTAAGAATATCAGATTGAAACTGCATTAAGTAATTATTTGCAGTGGCGCCGCCGTCTACCTTAAGCGCTTTCATTTGCTTGCCAGAGTCTTCTATCATTGCATCCAGAACGTCACGAGTTTGGTATGCAAGTGCATCTACAGTGGCTTTTATGATATCGTTTTTTCCAGAGTCTAGCGTAAGTCCATAAATGGCACCTTTTGCATCCATATCCCAATAGGGAGCTCCTAATCCTGCAAAGGCAGGAACGACATATAAATCATCGCTAGAAGTTGTGGTTTTACAGATTTCTTCGGTGTCTTTTGCGTGATCTATTACTTGAAGTTTATCCCGTAACCATTGTACAGAGGCTCCTCCCACAAAAATGGATCCTTCTAGAGCATACTTTACTTTTCCGTCAGGCAAGCTTGCACAGAGTGTTGTGAGTAATCCATTTTTAGAATGAAAAGGTTTTTTTCCTGTGTTCATTAATAAAAAGCAACCGGTTCCGTAGGTGTTTTTGGCCATTCCAGATTTATAGCCTCCTTGGCCAAAGAGTGATGCTTGCTGATCACCCGCGACTCCACAAATCGGAATTTTGTGTCCATCTAATTCAACAGTGCCAAAGTCAGATGCTGAGTTCTGAACCGTTGGCAACATTGAGTGGGGGATGTTAAGCGCTTCGAGCATCTTTTCATCCCATTTAAGATCTATAATGTTGTAGAGGAGTGTTCGGCTGGCATTAGAGTGATCTGTAGCGTGTACTTTTCCATTGGTAAATTTCCAGATAAGCCAGGTATCTATGGTTCCAAAAAGTAAGTTGCCTTGTTGCGCTTTCGCGAAAGCGCCCTCTACATTATCCAATATCCACTTTGCCTTGGTCCCAGAAAAATAGGAATCTATAATGAGTCCCGTATTCTTTTGAACATAGGCTCCTAAATCCTGAGATTTGAGTTGCTCACATATGCTCTTGGTACGTTTATCTAGCCAAACGATCGCGTTGTATACGGGTTCTCCTGTGGTCTTATCCCAAACGACAGTCGTTTCTCGCTGGTTCGTAATCCCTATTCCGGCGATTTCTTCAATAGAAATGTCTGAAGTATCGATGACTTCTCTAAAGGTAGCTTGCTGTGCCTCAAAAATTTCAATGGGGTCGTGCTCGACCCATCCGTGTTTAGGATACTGTTGCGTAAGTTCTTTTTGGGCAATGTTTCTAATAGTACCTTGATCGTTAAAAATGATAGCTCTCGTGCTCGTTGTACCTTGATCAAAGGCTATGATGTATTTCTTTTTCATAGATAAACTCGTTTTCCGAACGATTTCTAAAGTTAATGATTACGCTCTTTTTAAACGAATAATTCCGCAAGAAGGTACCGCAATGTGTGTGATTCCTTTTTGTATGTGAATCGTGGTCTGATGGACGGTTGCTCCTTCTACATTTTGAACAAGACAAATGTAATCTCCGTAGTCTTTTGTACTTTCTAGCACGATACCTTCACCTATGCGAGCATTGAGAATATCTACTTGAATCGTTTCTTCTTCAAAAGAAACGACCTGCTTGTCATATACCCCAATCACCGTTAATCCCGTTGAAACTGCTTTAATTATAGGATAGTTGCCTAAAGCATTAAATGGGGTAATATCTCCTTCGAGTAAAGTGCTTTTATTCTCGTTCCAATACTGGGTGTAAAAGCGAAGCATATTGATTTCTTCTGGCGTAGCTTCCGAAAGTTTGATCGATAGTTGTGGTACGCCAAAAAGACTATTAATGAGTTGTAACGACTTTTGTTCGAGCCCTTCTGTAGGGTGATAGGTAAACATATCTGCGTGGGTGGCTGTAGTTCCAGACATCATCCTTAAATCTGCAATACGTATACGGTTCATCACCGCATCTCCAGGACAGTCAAAAGCACGAAACATATTGCCATACTTGCGCATTGCGGGACCTACGTATTTTTGTCTAAACTCAATAACGCAGTTAGGATTGATCGCGTGTAATGTGTTAATTACATCTGTCATCAGGCGATCTACGGCTTCATTTACGGAAGAGAAATCTCTCCCGTTTTCCATTGTTAACTTGGTATTTCCATACGTTTTAAACTCATCGATAAAGTCCAGTTTAAAACCATCAAGATTCCAGTCTAAAAGTGCGTTTTTATAGAGGTCAATGAGATACTCTCTAACTTCTGGGTATCGTGGATCAAAAACGGGTGCCCACCGGTGTTCTTCGGTGAGGAATTTGCCTTCAAAACGTTTATAAGCATCACTTTCTTTACCGCAAAAGGGAACTGAGTACCATAAAGCAATTTTCATCCCTGTATGATGTACTTCCTTTACAAATTCTGCCATTTCTGGAATACGTTCTGGCCTCCAGTCTCCCGTGTAGTCATAACCTCGATTGCTGTCATTAGTTTGCCAGCCGTCATCCAGAATAATAAGCTCGTACCCTAATTCTTTTGCTTTTGTGCACTCTCCCAGAAGTACCTTAGTGTCTAATTCTTGATGAAAATTATACCAAGTAGAGTATACAGGAACTTTTGCTAGCTCAGGCGTATGCGAGGGTTTTAGATGGTCAAATCCTGCCCACCACTGCGCAACATCCTTCAAGCAGTTAGAAAAATGTCTCTTGCTTTCATCTATTCGTATAAACGTCTCATAACTAGAGATCGAGTGATGGCGTTCTGGAAAAAAAGTGATATGTGAGTATAAGTAATTGTCTTCTTCGCGATATAAGGTGTTGAGTCGTGTTGTGTTAATAGCATCAGAACAAGCAAAAGTGATGACGTTCTGGTCATCGTGTCCAAAAACTCCAATCACTGGGGAATCTACAGAAATACGAGATTCCATATGGTCTAGTTCCCAATCTGCCATAATACGTTTATTGAAATCTGTTGTGGGTTTCCAAATACCTTTTGCATTTAGCCCTAAAGTTTTCCACCGCAGGGTTACAGGGGCAGGCATAAAATCTCCATCTCCCGTCATCGTGAGTTTATAGGTGAAGATGCCGTTCTTTTCAGAATGGGGCGTGATATCTACTTGAAAAGCCGTTGCTTCTGTAATGATCTCAAAGGTATGTTGTTGTAGTACTTCTTCCATCAGTTCCGTTATTAGTTCGTACTGGTTTTATTATAGGCAAAAACGCGTGTTTCTCCATTTGTTTCTGTAGCGATAACAAACGTTTCTCCTTTATTGTTTTTAAATGTTTTAACCGAATTTGATTGGCCGGGAATCACAAATCCGCTAGTTCTGTTGGGGATATATGTAAGCCCATCTGAGGTTCCTTTTAGGTATAGGCCTATACCTGCATCGTAGTTTCCGTAGTTGGCTTCGGCCGTTAGGTCATTTTGTACGGCTAGTACCTCTTTATATCCGTCTCCGTCTAGATCACTCACTACAAAATCATTTATAGTAGAACGTTGGCATTCGGTAGGGAGTGCTTTTAAGATAAAGGTGTTGTCACCTATGTTTTCTGCATAAGCACTCTGGAAGGTAGCAGCGTGCAAGGTTTCTTCATCAAGATTTTTGATATTTAGTAGTGTTTTGAAGTCCGCTTTCGCGAAAGCGTTATACGTACCATACCTCTTTTTTAGAACCACAAGTTGCTGCATAATATCATCTCGCGTATGAATAGGTTTGAGTAGGGGAGTTCCCGTATCTCCAAAATATTGTGCGAGTACAGGATCAATACTTCCGTTACCGTCAAAGTCTTGGTTGTACACATAAACGGGCTGGTCAAAACTAGGTTTCATAAATCCATTGTTGCCTTGATTACCAAGAAGTAGATCATCATCGCCATCATTATCTATATCTGCTGTTGTGATTGTGTTCCACCACCCTCTGGTGTCTATATTTTTTTCTTGGGTATTTTTAAACTGTATCTTGGCTTGTTTTAGACCTTCATTGGTTATGTCAAAAGCAGTGATTTCCATCCATTCTCCTACGATCTGTAATTGCTTTTGATCTTTGGATATTGTGACATCTTGCGGTATCCCCTCAAAGCTCAATTCCTGATGAACTTTAAAAGTGCCATTGGTGTTCTTTAATAAATAACTTTTGCTACTCTTGGGATATGCTCCTGATTGTACTCCTCCTAATACAAAGAGATCAAGATCGCCGTCTGTGTCAAAATCTAAAGAAAGTGCGCTTGCAGTATTGGTGGTAATTTCTGGAAGTAAATTTTGAGTAGATGAGAATTCTCCACTTTCATTTATGAGTATTTTATCGTGCAGATCACGTGCATCTGTACCTCCGTGACCTACATACAGATCTTGGTCACCATCTCCGTCTACGTCAAGAAATAGGGCAGAAGTGATATCTGCTACTTGATCAAAATTTTGAATTGGGATATAAGAACCATCAGCACTTTCAGAAAGAAGGATACTTGGTGTTTTAGAATTTCCGCCCAGAAATAGTTCATCGCCTTTTGACTCATTTATGTTTGCAACGGCAATGGCACCGCTTACCCTATTGAATTGATGAGGTAGAAGCGCTTGCTGTCTAAAATCGTTTGAAGGATTTTCCAGCAATGTATGATTTATTAGGGGCACCTGTGTAAGAAGTGTATTTGTCGATGTTACTGATGCGTTTTCCTTAGAAGCTTCAGAAATATCAAGGGTAAGAACTTGATTTGCACTAATAGCATTGTCTTTAGATACTGAGCCGTCTGGCCAAATAACTTTTAGGGAATCTACAGTGCTTGAGGTTAACCCAAAATGTAGTATCGATTCTACAGAAGATAGATAGCCCCGTACAACAGATTGATATTGTGTTTGTGATTTTCCGTTTTGCCAGAGGGTTATGCTACTTCCTATGGCATCTTTGTTTTCTGGAGTTCCTCTAAGTTTTATTCTCAGGTAGTTTGTTGTGTCGCGGTCTGCATTATTTTGCAATATGTAGGCCGGCGCATTTATGTTGTTAACAATGAGATCAAGGTCTCCGTCTTGATCCAGATCTGCATAAGCTGCGCCATTAGAAAATGAGTTTTCTGGAGTAATCCACTCTGAAGACACCTCTGTAAATGCGGCGTTTCCGTTATTACGGAATACGTAATTTGGCAAGTGAATTCCGGGAAGAGCGTCTACGAAACCTTGTAATTTTTTCTGTTTTGCCTCTGGAGTTCCGAAGGAGTTATTGGTTCCAGAATAATTAATAAAGTCTAAGTCTGTGATATCTTTCACATAGCCATTTGTGATGTATAAGTCTTTATTTCCATCATTGTCAAAATCTGCGGCGAGTGGTGCCCAGCTCCAGTCTGTACTGGCAATCCCGGATTGATGCCCTATTTCAGAAAACGGAAGTATAGTATTACTGTTCATCCCGTTGTGAAGTTGCAGTGTGTTACTCACATATTGTGGTGTGTAATCATTGCGTTGCGCCAGTAGGAATTTGTCATAATTATTAAAGCCAATCATTTTCTTTTGGCGTTCATAATCGTTGGGCAACATATCTACTACGGTGATATCTGGGAAGGTGTCGTTATTCAAGTCTGCGATATCAACTCCCATCGCATTAAAGGTAGAAGAGGGGAGTTGTTTTTGCGCTTTCGCGAAAGCGTAATTAGCATCCTTACCTTGGTTTATATACAATACATCGTTTGTAATAAAATCATTTGTGACGTAGAGGTCTGGAAGCTGGTCTCCGTTAATATCTGCTATTGCTACGCCTAGGCTAAATCCTTTTTCTGTAATGCCGCGCTCTTTTGAAACGTCTTTAAAATAGGGATGTCCAAGACTATCTACTCCTTGATTTTCTAATAAAATATCTTTTAAATGATTTGGGAATTTGTTTTTAGGATAGGGAGTATTTCGACTGAACGTACTATTGCCGTTTCTTATGGTAAAAGCGTCTAAATCGCCATCTTGATCATAGTCTAAAAAGACAGTTTGCTGGCTGTATTTGCCATCTGCTAAACCATACTCCTTAGCTTTCTCTTGAAAGGTGGGTGTGTCGTTTGGATTATTTTGTTGGTTAATAAAAAGTAGATTGTGGCAGTTATCTACACAATTTGCTCCTCCTACGTTAAGATAAATATCATCCCATCCATCTGTATTTATGTCGATAATACTAACGCCTGTTATCCAAGCATTAGTTGTAACGCCAGCTGTAGAGGTAATATCTTTAAATGTCATTGAACCTTTATTGAGATATAAAGCGCTAGATACTTGATTTCCTGTAAAGAGAATATCTGGTTGGTTGTCATTATTAAAATCTCCTATTCCTATGCCGCCTCCATTGTATAGGTACTGAAAGTCTAGGATGTTCATAGTATCTTTTTCAGCAATGTTATTGCTAAAAGTAACACCAGTTTTTGAGTCTAATAAAGATGTAAATAAAGTGTGTTCATTGGTGTCTTTTGCACAAGCAATAAGAAAGAGTGAGAAAAGAAAACCAAAAGTTATTTTCAAGTGATAGTTGTTAGAAAGTTTGTTTTAGCATCGAGCAGGTCCCTTATGAAAGACCTGCTCGACAAAACTAAAACAAACAAATTTTAAAATATTAGAAGTTTCTTTACTCTAATACCCAGAATTTTGTACAAGGTTAGGATTTGCCTGTAACTCAGACAATGGTAACCATAAACGTTCATCTTGTCCTGGGGTAAAAAATGCAGACGGTCCAGCTAATGATTTTGGGTGGTTACCGCCTGCAACGGTAGAACCTTGTCCCATAATTTCATCTGCGATCCCCCAACGAACAATGTCAAAGAAACGATGTCCTTCTCCTGTAAGTTCCATTATGCGTTCATCTATAATGGCTTGACGAAGATCATCTTGCGAAATGCTTAATGGAAGGGCATTTATACCCGCTCTGTCTCGCACTTGGTTCACATAACTTACTGCTCCTCCCGGACCTGAACTTTCATTAGTTGCCTCTGCTAGCATTAAAAGTACATCTGCATATCTTATAACCCTCCAGTTAGTCCCTAATTCTTCACCAAATGGTAAAATATCTGCACTTGCCATTCCTGTTTCTCTTCCTGAGTATTTTACTGAGAATATAGGTTCTACTCCTAACGAATTTGCAGTTTCGATACTTGGAGCAAAGTCTTCAGTAAACGGAGCACCTCCATAACCTGATGCTCCTGGATAATCAAATAGAACGGTTGCGTTGCGTCTTTCTGTATCTCCATTTGCATCAAATACATCTCTAATGTGTGGATTGATTACGTGCCCTTGGTCTAAACTTACGTGAGGCGGGGTATAATCAATATGCCAGTTAGACTGGGTTCCTGTAAGTGGTGCATCTGCGCCCCAAACAAAATTTGCTTGTCCTACATATTGTAGTTCAAATACAGACTCCTCGTTATTTTCCAAACTTGGATCTGAGCTAAAATTATCTGCATAATTAGGTACTAAAGAATAACCTAATTGGGTTACTGCATTTAAATCTGTAGCCGCGTCAGCCCATTCTTGTGCATATAAATAGGTTTTACCTCTTAGCGCTAAGGCAGACCCTAACGTTGGACGTCCTACATCACTGTCACCCCAAGATTGCGGAAGTCTATTTACTGCCTCTGTTAAGTCTGCGATAATAGCTTCATTAAATTGTGCTGGAGTGGCATTAGAAGGGAAGAACTCTTCAGGGTTTTGAGGGTCTGGTGTTTGCATCACAAGTGGTGCTGTTTCAAAAAGATTTAAAAGATACCAGTTGCAAAATGCGCGCTGAAAATGCGCTTGTCCTAAGATTTCATCTTCTATACTTCCAGAAAGGACATCATTTTCTGCCTCCTCTTCTATAATCTTGTTAGCCCTAGAAATGGACTGATACAGTTGAGGGTACAAATCTACTGCCCATCTAGAAATACCTGGCTGTCCTTCTAGCGTAGACATCGTAGTATTCTGTTGGAAAGGGATTACATTAAATGCATCTGATCTGAGCATTGCACCTGTGTGAATGACACGACCCCAAAAAAGCACTGCTGTTATAGGGTGATACATTCCATTTATAGCAAGTCTGAAATCTGTTTCTGTCTGGAAAAATTCTGGTTCTGCAACGTTATTGGGATTTGAGATGTCTAAATCTTCTTTCTCACACCCATAAAATATTGCAACTGTAAATAACAGCACCACGAAAGGCAAAAGTTTTTTAATAGTTTTCATATCTTTTTTTTTAAAATGTCATTTGTAAGCCGAAAATAAAAGTACGTGGTCTTGGTTGTGCACGAACATCCAATCCTCTGTCAAATACCGAGTTTGCGGTGTTTGTAGGATTAAACCCAAAGAATCCTTGATTCGAGCCTAGACCATTATTGTTTGACCCTACTTCTGGATCATACCCGGAGTATCCTGTTATGGTAAATAGGTTTTGTACGTTTGCAAAAGCTCTCACATTAGACACCCATTCTTTGCCAACAATATCTGTTAGATCATATCCTATTTCTAACGTTCTCAATCTAAAGAAAGATCCATCCTCCACAAAGAAATCTGATGGTAACTGATTACCTGCAGGATCTGCTATAGAAACTCTTGGCAAGTTTGTATTTGTATTTTGCGGAGTGTATGCGTCTCTTACTATTCCCAATTTATTATCATCTAAGAAGAAATACCCAAAGAATTTTGTTACGTTATAAATCTCGTTTCCTTGCACTCCATTAAAGAACGCGCTAAAATCCCATTTTTTATAATTAGCAGATAGATTAATTCCGTAGGTGAAGTCTGGAGTTGGATTACCTAGGGCTGTTTGATCTTCATCATTAATCATCCCGTCTCTATTAATATCAATTCTTCTAAAGTCTCCAGGTTGCAATAATGCACGTCTGGCAGGATCATTTGCTAAGAAAGGATCGTTATCAATTTCTGCTTGATCATTATATATTCCATCTGTTTTAAAACCAAAGAAAAAACCTAGAGGCTGTCCTACTTCAAAGCGATTTGCTCTTAGTCCTTCTTCGTTGTAAGAGGGTCCTACAATAGGATTAGGAGAGCTTGTGAGTTCATTTCTTATCGCGGCAAGGTTGAAGCCTACGTCAAACGTAAAATCTCCTCCTTTATCATAGTTATATAAGGCCTCGAACTCAAACCCTTTGTTGTTTATAGAAGATGCATTTTGAAAAACAGGCGTTGCAGATCCATTAGAATCTGGTATAGCCACTGCTTGAATAACGTCATCGTTATCTCTATTAAAATAATCTAAACTCAAACGAAGATTATTGTCAAGTAAACGTGCATCTACCCCAAAGTTAAAAGTTCTTGAAGTTTCAAAACTCAATGTAGGATCTACGATGGAAGTAATCGCAAATCCAGGGATTTGACCTCCGGCATTTCCTACAGTAATAGGAGAGGTAGAACCAACTACAGACTGATTAGAAAAAGGAGGAACGTTTTGAGATCCAAGTTCACCATATCCAGCTCTTACTTTTAAATTGTTAATGAGTCCATCTTGATTAAAGAAATCCTCGTCACTTACCACCCAACCAGCAGAAAACGAAGGGAAGGTTCCTGTGTTAAATCCATCTGCAAATAGTGACGTGCGATCACGTCTAACTATAGCGGTAAAGAGATATTTCTGTTTGTAGTTATAGTTTAACCTTCCAAATACAGAGAACAGTTTATTGTCAAAACGACCACCACCTGTGTTTACTACATTATCAGCAAATTGAGCAATATTTGTAATGTTATTACTAGGTAGGCCTTCTGCATATGCTGCAAAGGTATTAGAAGTGATATCTTGTCTTGCGCCTCCTAAAAGGATGTCAAAATTGTGAACGTCATTTACTGTTTTCTTATAGTTTAATGTAGGCTCTACGTTAGTTGCATATCGTTCTCCTCGAACTTCAGTCAAATCATTTAATGGATTTGCATTTACCTGCGGGTCTATATTACTTTGAAAGAATGTGGGCTGGAAAGTATTTCTGTAGAAACTCGTATACTCTGTCCCGAAATTTACTTTGGCAGTCAGTCCTTCTACAATTTCATAAGAAAAGTTAATGTTTCCAATAAAGTTACGCTCTGTATTGTCGTCATCTATTAATTGGGCATTTGCAAATTTATTTGTCCCTCCAATACCAAAAACAGGGTCGTTAATGGCTTCAAAGCCGCCTTCATTTTCAGGGGCAAAAGGTCTTATTATAGGTACTGTGCCTCCTTGATTGCCATAGGCATTATTTCGCGTAAAGCGGTTTTCTGAAAAACTAAATGACTCGTCTATACGTATTTTACCTAGGTTGAATTGACTGTTAAGACGTGCATTTTTTCTATTAAATTCTTCACTTATAAGAAGTCCTTTCTCGTCGTAATAGTTTGCACTAAAGAAATAGCGCGAGTTATCTCCACCTCCTGCTACGTTAAAGCCAAAGTCCTGTATAGCTCCAGAATTAATCGTTAGGTCTTGAAAATCTGTATTGATCCCTGGATCAGTAATATTTCCTTCTAGCCCATCATTAATTCTTCTTTGATTGAGGAATTGGATGTATTCTGGACCGTTAAGTAAATCAAGTTCTCTAGCTTGTGTGTTCCACCCGTTCCTTATGTCTACATTTACAACTGGGTCCGAATTGGTTTTGCCGCGGTTTGTAGTTACAATAATAACACCATTAGCCGCTCGGGAGCCATAAATAGCTGCAGAGGTCGCATCTTTAAGAACCTGTAAGTTTACAATATCTTTAGGGTTGAGGTAGTTTATATTATCTGTAATCGTACCGTCTACAACATAAAGGGGGAATGAGTTTGTAAGCGAGCTTACCCCTCTTACAAAGACATTTGCAGGACTTCCAGGAGCTCCACCAGCAGTTTCTACCTGAACACCAGCTAGTTTTCCTTGTAATGCTGCGGTAGGGTTTGCGGTTACTACCTGAGCGATATCTTCACTTTTAATTTGTGATATAGCTCCAGTTACATCTCTCTTTGACTGCGATCCAAAACCTACTATGACGACTTCATCCAGTGCCGCGGCATCTGTTTCCATTGTTACATTAATCGTAGTTTGACCGTTTACGGAAATTTCTTTGGACGTAAATCCAGTGTAAGAAAATACAAGGGTGGCATCATCTGCAACGGTAATAGTGTAGTTACCGTCAAAGTCTGTAGTGGTGCCATTTGTAGTGCCGTTCTCTAAGATATTGACTCCAGGAAGAGGTCCTAGTGCTTCAGTTACATTTCCTGTTACTGTTGTTTGTGACCACCCATTCAAGGTGCATAGAATAGCACACAACAGCAATAGCGGTTTAAGTAATTTTAGATTCATCCGATTGGTTTTTAATTGTTTTTTTGGTTTTTCAAACGTTATAGTTTTTAGGCTATGATACACTATGCTACTTTTCAAAAGTAAAAATTTTTTTTGAATTACTCAATTTTTATCATAGAAAAAAAGGATTTGATAAAAAATATGGATTAAAATAGCATATTTGGCAATGTCATTAAGTTTTGTGAAAGTGGTAATAGTTGTTGATTATAAAGAATTACGTTCTCTTAGATAGGTGGGTATTATTTCTTGCAGTTTCCCACCGTATTTAACAAATTTGGCAGCTTTTTTTGCCATTAATTCGAAGTCTGTAGAAATTGTTGTGATTCCTCCAAATGCAATTTCCTTTACAATATTATCGTCATGTGCAAGAATGCCTATATCTCTACCAATACGGTATTCAAGTTTTCTAGCATCTTTGAGAATCTGCCATAAATTGGAATCACTGATTGTAAAGTAGGCTGTCTTTTTTTTAAGAATTTTGGACTTATAAACAGTCGCTACCTCGCCTTTGATATTAAAATCATTTATAAATCTTTGAAAGGCATATAAAACTCCTTCTGGCAAATCTGTATGCCCTTTATAAAAAAGGATAAATCGATCGTATTTTTTTATTCTGGGCGCAAGGTCTACAAGATGATTATAGGTAATTTGCTCAAATTCTTGAGTTGCGTACGAGTAATTTTTGGGCATTGGCACCTCTCTGTCTACCAGAATTAATTTATCTTCTGCAATATTCTTTAGTATATCTGGTACGTCTGGATGTTGAATTGGAGCAATAATATAAGCACCATATTTACGGGAAACATTGTCCATAATGTTTTTGAAAATTGTTAGATTATTATGGTGAAAAAAAACATCTATCTGAAAGCGCTTGCCTAGTTCTTTTCGTACCGTATTGTAAAAATCTTCTTGAAAGCTATGAAAAGCATATAGCACTAAGGCTACCTTGAGGGTCATATTTGTCTCTAAACTTACTATGTAATATCCCTTCAGGTTTTTAGATTCAACAAGGCCTCTTTCCTTGAGTTCTGTATAGGCTTTTACGATTGTTTTTCTAGCATAGCCTATCTCTGCAACCATTTCATTTATAGAAGGAAGTTTATCGTCTACCTTTAGAATTCCTGCTTCAATCGAGTTTATAATGCCAAAAACAATTTGCTCGTGTTTGGATATCGAGATTATATTTTTAAGGTCATGTATTTTTTCAAGAAGTGCTTGCATATAGTCTAAATTACTAAATTGAAAATGGAATTAGTATATTTTGAGTTACTAATCGTATTAGATAAGTTCTTCAAATCGGGCTGGGATTCATTTTGATCTGTATATTTGCAGTAGCATAGAGTAGCATAATTTAGCTTTCGCGAAAGCGTTTTCTTTTACAGACCATATGAAAAGTAAACATATAAAATACTTTACGGATTTTAAGCCAGAAATAGAGGTGAAGTCACCAGGACGAATAAACCTCATAGGAGAACATACAGATTATAACGAGGGTTTTGTCTTGCCCACGGCTATAGATAAAACAATTACGTTTAAACTTTTGAAAAATGAGAGTGATACACTCTGCCGGATATATAGCGAGACGTACGATTCTTATTTTGAGATTGATCTTAGTGAAATTTCCATTAGTCAAGCGCACTGGGAAAATTATGTGTTAGGAGTAGTTTTTGAATTAAAGAGCAGGAGTGGGGGATTCAAGGGTTTTGATTGTATTATCGAAAGTGAGTTGCCTATAGGGGCTGGAATCTCATCTTCTGCGGCTTTAGAGTGTGGTCTTGCCTTGGGTCTTAACGAGTTGTTTGAGCTTAATCTTTCTAAAGATGAAATCGTTTTTCTTTGTCAAAAAGTGGAGCACGATTTTGTTGGAACCAAATGCGGTATAATGGATCAGTATGCTTCTATAATGAGTAAGGCGGGTAAAGTAATTTTATTAGATTGTAAGACGCAACAACATCACTATATCAACGCAAGTTTTGAACCATACAAAATTGTTTTGCTTAACACTAATGTATCACACAGTTTAGCAGATAGTGAGTATAACAGTAGGAGGCAAGAATGTGAGGCGGTAGTGACACATATACAGCAATATCACGATAGAGTAGAGTCATTAAGAGATGTTTCTCTTGAAATGTTGCAAAATTTAAAAAGTGGATTTTCACAAAAGCTATATGAGCGTTCTTCCTTTGTTCTAGAAGAAAACAGCAGGGTTCTAACCGCAGCAGGAGCTCTTGAAGAGGGAGCTCTTGAAAATTTTGGAGAGCTTATGTATGCATCACATAAAGGTTTGAGACTTAAATATGAAGTGAGCTGCCCCGAACTCGATTTTATGGTGGACTTTTCTTTGGACTATCCTGAGGTTTTAGGAAGTAGGATGATGGGTGGTGGTTTTGGAGGTTGCACAATAAACTTGATCCATAAAGATAAAGTGACTGATTATGTTACTGCAATTAAGTTCAAATACAAAGAGAAATTTGGAATAGAAGCTACCGCTTTTATTGCGACACCGAGTCAAGGAACTCAGATAAAAAGGCTGTAATATGAAATTAGAAAGTCCACATAGAAGATATAATATTTTAACAGGAGACTGGATTCTTGTTTCTCCTCATCGCACAAAAAGACCCTGGCAAGGAAAGTCGGAAAAACCAGTACAATTTTTAAAAGTACCGTATGATGAGGATTGTTATTTATGCCCTACAAATACTAGGGCTAGTGGAAATGTGAATCCTGATTATAGTGAGCCTTTTGCTTTTAACAATGATTTTGCCGCGCTTATAGATTTGGAAGATACTACCGTTTTTAAAGATGGCTTCCTAATGGCGCAATCAGAATCTGGGATATGTAGGGTGGTTTGCTTTGCGGCAAATCATTCGCTTACATTGCCACTTATGGAGGCAAGTGATATTGAGAGAGTCATTCTTCTGTGGCAAAAAGAGTATCGAGAGTTGGGAAGTAAAAAGGAGGTTAATCACGTGCAGATTTTTGAAAATAAAGGTGCTATGATGGGATGTAGCAATCCACACCCTCACGGGCAGATATGGGCTCAAAATTCCATCCCAGAGGAGGTTGCCAAGAAAACCGAGCGACAAAAAAGCTATTTTGAAAACAAAGGAGTCTCTCTTTTAGGTGATTATATAAAGCAGGAGTTACAAGAAAAGGAGCGAGTGGTCTATGAGAATGATCATTTTGTTGCAATCGTTCCTTACTGGGCAGTATGGCCCTATGAAACGATGATCGTGCCCAAACGTCACGTCTCAAGAATTACAGATTTTACAGATGAGGAAGTGGCAGATTATGCGCTTGTAATTAAAGTCTTAACCACGAAGTATGATAATATTTTTAAAACTTCATTTCCATACTCTAGTGGTATACACCAAGCGCCAACGGATGGTCAAGAACATCCAGAATGGCATTTACATATGTCTTTTTACCCACCTTTATTACGTTCTGCAACGGTAAAGAAGTTTATGGTAGGGTATGAGTTATTTGCAAATCCGCAACGAGACATCTCTGCAGAGCAAGCCGCACAAACTATTCGTGAACAATCTGACCATCACTATTTAATAGATGTTTAAAAAGATAGTGGTTCTAAGATACGCTCCATTTTCATACCTCGAGATCCTTTTATAAGTACTGTTGTGTCTACTGGTATTTGTTTTGAGTACGCTTTCGCGAAAGCGTCATAACTTTCATAAACTTTTTGCATAGGGTGAGGAGAAGAAGTGCCAAAATCTGGGCCTATCGCATACACTTGTGAGATGTTAAGATTATGTGCAAGGTCTAAAATGGCTTGATGTTCTGTTTTTGAGGTTTCACCCACTTCAAACATATCTCCAATAAATGCAATTGTGTTTGTACCTGTGGCTTGCAGGTTTTTTAATGCAGCAGCCATACTTGTCGGGTTTGCATTGTAAGCGTCTAGTATAATCTTGTAAGTGTCTTTGTCAATAATTTGTGATCTATTATTTGACGGCACATATTTTTCTATACCATTTTTGATATGGGTAAGTGGCACGTCAAAGTGATTACCCATAGCCATAGCTACAGCAATATTTGAGAAGTTATATGTGCCTATGAGATTACTTGTAATCGTGGTTCCACCCACAGTAATCTTTAAATTGCCTGAGCCATCTTCTAGATATACTGGGTACTCGCTTTGTGATGAGCCAAAGGTCTTTGAAACAATATTTGCAGACTGTCGTACTTGAATCTCATCTTGATCATTTATAAAGACGAGCTCATTGTTTTCTCGGAGGTAGTTATAAAGTTCACTTTTACCTTTTATCACACCTTCAAAACCCCCAAAGCCTTCTAGATGTGCTTTGCCAAAGTTTGTGATATAACCAAAATTAGGTTGTGCAATCTCAGACAGCATTTTTATCTCCCCTTGATGATTTGCGCCCATCTCTACGATCCCTATTTCTGTGCTGTCATCCATAGTTAGTAGGGTGAGTGGTACCCCTATGTGGTTGTTTAGATTACCTTTTGTGGCAATAACGTTATACTGCTCAGATAGCACGGCATAAATAAGTTCTTTTGTAGTGGTTTTTCCGTTACTACCTGTGATTCCTATGATGGGTAGGTCTAGGTAGTTGCGGTGATAATTTGCAAGTTGCTGCAAGGTGGTTAGTACATCATCTACAAGTACAGACCTATCTGTAACATATTCTTTTTCATCTACAATTGCTAGAGACGCTCCAGATTTGAGGGCTTGCTGGGCAAATTTATTTCCATTAAAGTTTTCGCCTTTGAGCGCAAAATAAATTTGATTTTCCTCAAGGCTTCTTGTATCTGTACAAACACCATTACTATTTAAAAAGTGGAAATGTAACTCTGCTATAGTCATAACTAGTAAAATATTATATCAAAAAAGCCCTCACGAGAGAGGGCTTTTTTATGTATGTAATCAAGAGTATTATCTAGCTCTCTTTCCTGTTTTTGATTTTGAACCTACGCGAGACATCGCACAACGGAAACCAATATCATCTGTTGCCATACCTTGTGGTAAGAAACGGCGCTGTGCTGGATCAAGCCAGTAAGCTCTGTCTCTCCAAGAACCTCCTTTGTAAACGCGCACTTCGTCATTTATTAGTGATGTTCTATTGTTAGACTCATCATAACGGCGTTCTACACTACCTGCGCTGTCTTGCTCAACTCTGTGTTGTGGTGAGTTGTACATCTTCTTGTTTGAGTCTGGATTTTCGGCATCGTCATTAAACGACTCAAAGTATCTTGTAGATCTTCTGTCACCATCTCTAAAGTTACGGTTGTCACTTGTAGAAAACTGAGTTCTTAGGTAAGTCTCATCTTCATCTACCGGTACCTGTAGTATTTCTCCAGGTAAATCTCTTGCGATTATACTTCCGTTTGCAAGTGTGTCATATACAATAGAGTCTGTAGTAACTACTTTTACCTTCCCATCTTCTCCTATTGCATTCTTTGTGTAAACGTTACCACGGTAGTAGTTAAAGTCATTAAACTCATCATCTACTATAGGTCTATAAACATCTGCTACCCACTCAGACACA
The DNA here is from genome assembly GCF_001653755.1 of Dokdonia donghaensis DSW-1. Lineage (GTDB taxonomy): Bacteria > Bacteroidota > Bacteroidia > Flavobacteriales > Flavobacteriaceae > Dokdonia > Dokdonia donghaensis. The sequence continues at coordinate 1,361,809 of NZ_CP015125.1, forward strand.
TTTCCAGCCATATCATAAAGGCCAAAGTCATTAGGCTCATAGCTTTTTACCTCTGCAGTGATATCTGCATTATCATCAGACCACCCAGATATTCCTCCGTAATCACCATCTCCTTGCTTAAAGTTAGCTAGGTGATCTCCACGAGTACGTCTACTTGATGATCTAGTATATGATCCATCCCAAGGATATTTCTTACGACCACGATATACATTGTAGCTTCTTAATTCTGTAAGACCAAGAGCTGCATATTCCCACTCTGCTTCTGTAGGTAATCTGTAGTTTGGTAAAAGAATTCCGTCAGAGCGTTGTACAAATATATTTGTACTGTCGTTTTGCTTCATTCTACGCTCACTAGATCTTCCTCCACGAGCAAGACTATCACTTCCTCCATAGGTAAGTGTAGGTGCGTTTAAATATGTTTCTGTATCAAAAGTAGAGCTTGCATCTACATCAAATCTAGCCCCTCTCGCTGTATAACCTTGCTCTTCTAGTATTAACTCATTTACACGGTTAGATCTCCAGTTTGCATACTCTACAGCCTGTATCCAGCTCACACCCACCACAGGGTAGTTTGCATATGCAGGGTGACGTAGGTAATTTTCTGTCATAGTCTCGTTAAAACCAAGACGGTTTCTCCATACTAATGTGTCAGGAAGTGCTCCCTTGTAAATGTTTCTATAATTTTCTTCTTCTGGAGGAAAAACCTTCTTAAGATAGTCCAGGTACTCTAAGTACATCCCGTTAGTTACCTCAGTTTCATCTATATAAAAAGATTGTACGTGTTGCTGGTTTGGAGAGTTATTCCAGTCGTGCATTACATCATCTTGTACTTTACCCATAGTAAAAGTACCTCCTTCTACAAAGACAAGTCCAGGTCCCGTAGCTTGCTCTTCGTAGTCTGTTTTTAGTTTAAAACCTCCGTTTTTACCGTCTACTTTCCAACCAGTACCTCTAGAGGAATCTTTGTAGTCGTTTGATTTACTGCAACTTGCTACTGTGAAAGAGATCACGGCTAGCGCCAGCATTTTTAATGCAAAGTGTGGTTTCATAGGTTTTGCGTTCATTAGATTTGGGGTTGCAATATAGTAATAACTCGTTAAAGTGCAAGCATTTTACGACGTCGAACCCAAAAAAATATTCACTAGTTATAGGTAACTCATTAGTAACGGCGTGATTTATTCTTTATTATTGTTATGCATAAAAAAATCATCGCTATTACTCGCGGGTCAATACTAAGCCATACGCACTTGCGTTACCATACTAATGAAATCTACCATTACCTTACTCTTTTTACTCCTTACGTTTGCGGTTTCTTCACAAACCGAGCGACTACAAATTAAGTGGGGTGAGATAGTAAAAAGTAACGGGAGCTCTACTAGTATAGAGTCTATCAATCTCTCACAAGATGGTGATGGCAACTGGGAGTACCACACTCAGTACAAGACAGCGAGTGCCATTGCAGCCTCCACTTCGAAATTAGTTAATGTGCAGCTAGAGCCAGTGCCTCAAAGCTTGCTCTCCCTTATTAATAAAGATGAGCTGTCTAATAAGGTAGTTGCGACATTTACTGCCGCAAGAGCTAGAGAGGTAAATTATGCAGTTGTTACTTTTAACCCTTTTGTTAATCAAAATGGACAAGTAAAACGAGTTGTAAGTGCTGGGTTTAATTACGCTTTCGCGAAAGCGCAATCTCAACCATCCTCATCCTTACCTATTACAAACAGTGTACTTGCAACGGGCAATTTTTATAAATTTTATGTAGAAGAAACAGGAGTGCACCGCATAAGTAGAGGTTTTATGCAAAGCCTTGGGGTGAATGTAAATAACATTGATCCGTCAAAAATAAAAGTATATGGGTATGGAGGTTCGCCATTACCATTTCTCAATAGTGATAATACAGAGTTTGACCTAAAGGAGATTGCTGTACAAATAGAAGGAGGTCAAGATGGCTCTTTTGACTCAAATGATGGAGTCTTGTTTTATGGAGAAAGCACACGAATATATCACGAAGAGCTAGATACACACATTAATCCATATGCAGACAGGTCATACTATTATATTACTGTAGATGGAGATAATGGCCAGCGCATACAGCCGTATGTAGAGCCCGCAGGAGCATCCTCTGTAACTCATACCACCTATGACGACTATGAATTTTATGAAGAGGATGAGGTAAGTCTAGTTAAAATAGGAAGAAGGTGGTTTGGAGAATCTTTTAGCTTTGAGAATGAGCAGTCTTTTGATTTTGAGTTTACAAACGTAGTTCCAGGTGAGACAGCAAGCTTGCGTGTCGTAGCTGCAGCAACATCAGAGAGTTCGACATCTTTTGATGTTTCTGTAAATGGTGCAGGTGTAGGTTCTATCCCTATTTTACCTATTAATAATATAGTGCTTGCAAGGGGAGATGAGCTTGAGGTACAAGTTCCCATTACAAGTGAAGAAGTAACGGTTACCCTTACCTATAATAATAGTGGTAATCCTTCTAGTACCGGTTATCTAGATTTTATAAGTCTAGAGGTGCCGTCACAGTTAAGTGGTACAGGAGGGCAATTTGATTTTAGTAATAGAGATGCAGCGCTACAAACAGGAGTAGGGGCTTATATTTTTTCTAATGCTCAAGGGTATTCTCAGATATGGGAGGTGACAAACCAAGCAAGTGTGCGTGCTTTACAAATAGAAGACCAAAATGCTATTACTTTTAAAAGTAACCTTGGTACAGATAGGCGTTTTGTAGCGGTACACCCATCAGATTATTATGAGCCGCTTCGTGAGGGTGGTAGTGCCTTGATAAGTAATCAAAATTTAAAGGGTACTATATTTTTGAATAGTAGTGGCAGCTTTCAAGATGTGGATTACCTTATGATTACTGGTAATACACTCTTGTCACAAGCCGAAAGACTAGCACAACATAATAGGGATTTTAGAGGTCTTAATGTCAAGACGGTAACGCTAGAGCAGATATATCAAGAGTTTGGTGGAGGTAAACAAGATATTGGGGCAATACGCAATTTTGTGAGATATGTTTATGAAAACGCATCGTCTGATGCAAACAGACTTAAATACGTATGTCTCTTTGGAGATACCTCTGTAGATTATAAAAATCGTATCACTGGGAATAATAATGTGATGCCCACATATCAAACTTTTGATAGTTTTAGTCTTGTGCGTTCCTTTATGAGTGATGATTTTTACGGCTCCTTAGATCCAAATGAGGGAAGGATGCTTGCATCAGATAAATTAGATCTTGCCGTAGGGCGCATCGTGGCAGACACACCACAACTTGCAAACACAGTAGTAGATAAGATTATTAATTATGACGCAAGAGCATCTTATGGTAGGTGGCGCAATAATTTTGTGCTCGTGTCTGATGATGTAGATGAAGCATTTGAGTTTACTCAGCTTCAGGGTACGCTCGATAATCTAGGAGATCAGATAAGTATAGAGAAGCCTTTTGTAAATGTGATAAAAATACATAGTGATGCCTTTCAGCAGCAATCTTCTGCTGGTGGAGATAGGTATCCTCAGGTAAATGAAGCTATAGAAAATGCGATAGAAGTAGGTTCACTTGTGGTGACTTATCTCGGTCACGGTGGAGAAGAACTTCTAGCAGCAGAGGCTATCGTTACTCAAAATGAAATTGATAACCTCGATAACGGCGAGCGATTGCCACTTGTGGTGACAGTTACCTGTGAGTTTGGAAAATTTGATAACCCCGAGCGACCTACAGGTGGAGAAGAGCTTTTTTGGAATGCAGAAGGGGGAGCCGTAGGACTTGTTACTACAACTCGTGAGATAACAGTAACGCTTGGAGTACAATTTAATAATGCGCTTGTAGAGCAACTCTATTCTTTTGGGACTAATGAAGTGCAAAGCGTGGCAGAAAATATAAGAAATTCAAAAAACGGTATTTCTGACCCGCTTAGAAGAGTCATATTTTTTGTGGGAGATCCAGCAATGAAACTTGCGTTTCCAAAACCAGATATACAGCTTACCGCGGTAAATGATGTGCCAGTTACAGAAGAGTTGCCCGTGCTTAAAGCATTGGATCTCGTAAAAATTAACGGTCGAGTGACGACAGAATTTGGACAAACGCTTACAAATTATACAGGCACACTTGCTGTGACCTTGTATGACAAACGTATAGAGAGACAAACACTAGGTAATGACGGGGTGCAAATAGGGGGAGATCTTGCAATAATGGATTTTACGACACTAGGAGCAATACTTTATAGAGGTCAGGCCTCAGTGACTAACGGTAATTTTGAATTTACATTTAGAATGCCACGAGATACAGCAATACCTTTAGGTAATGGTAGACTTAATTTTTATGCTGAGCGACTAGGGGTTTTAGAAGACCAGGCGGGAGTAAATGAAACCATTATTATAGGAGGTCTTAATGAGGATGCGCCAGAAGATAACTTAGGGCCTACAATACGTCTCTTTATGAATGACGAAAACTTTGTAAATGGTGGTATTACAAATGACTCTCCTATTATTCTAGCAAAACTCGAAGATGAGAATGGTATAAACACTGCCAGCGGGATAGGTCACGATATAGTAGCGATTATAGATGGTGATGAAACTAATCCCATAATTATGAATGACTTTTACGAGACCGAGGTAGATAATTTTATGAAAGGTACAGCGGCAAGAAAAATTAGAAATCTAGAACCCGGTCCTCATACACTTTCCTTTAAAGCTTGGGATGTTTATAATAATTCATCCACTGCAGAGTTGCAATTTGTTGTTCTTGGAGATGATGAGATAGAGCTTGAGAATGTCCTTAACTACCCTAATCCATTTGTAAATTATACAGAGTTCTGGTTTAATCATAATCGCCCGTTTGAGCCTCTTGATGTTCAGGTTCAGATATTTACAGTGAGTGGTAAGGTGGTAAAAACTATAAATCAATCTGTGATGACAGAAGGTTTCTTGTCTAGAGATATCACTTGGGATGGTCTTGATGATTTTGGGCAAGCAATAGGAAAAGGTGTCTACATCTATAAGATAACCGTAAAATCTACGTTAACAAACAAGCGAGTGGAGAAAATCGAGAAGCTTGTAATCTTATAATTATAAAAAAAATAAAAGTCTATATTTACCAAAATTACCCTTTAGTATGAATAAGTTTTTATCGCTGTTAATAGCAGCTTTTATTTTGTCTAGTGCATCTATCCAGGCACAAGATGAGCCTAATACAATTACCACGGCAGTTCCTTTTCTTGCTATTGCTGGAGACGCACGTGCTGCGGGTATGGGAGAGCAGGGAGTTGCAACGAGTCCAGATGCTTATGCTGTACAATGGAACCCAGCAAAACTGGCCTTTCTACCAGATCAACATAACGTGGGTATAAACTACACACCTTACTTAGGAAACCTAGTAAATGATATAGGGCTGCTCCAGGCAGTCTACGCAAACCGTATTGATGACCGTAGCGCTTTTGCGGCAAGTCTACGTTATTTTAGCCTTGGTACTATTAATACAAGAACCGGTGCAGAAGGTCCTGGGTTAGATATTAAGCCTAATGAGTTTTCTATAGACGCAACATATGCTCTTAAGCTAGATGATCAATTCTCAATGGCGGTTTCTGGGCGCTTTTTACAGAGTAACTTGCGTATACAGCAACTCGATGAGTTTGCAGATGCCAGTCCGGCGAGTTCTTTTGGGGTAGATATCTCAGGTTATTACCAGTCTGAAGAGCAGGTGTATAACAACTTTGATGGTAGATGGAGAGCTGGATTTAATATCTCAAACATAGGTCCTAAAGTGAGTTATGACGATGCTGGTCAAGAAAACTTTATCCCAACTAACTTAAAGTTAGGAGGAGGTTTTGATTTCATACTAGATAGTTATAATAAAATATTTGTAGGTCTTGAGTTTAATAAACTACTCGTGCCTACACCACCTTTAAGAGGAAGAGTAGATACTAATGGAGATGGAGAAATCACATCTGAAGATGATGTTGTAATTATAGCAGGTCAAGATGATGATGTAAACTTCTTCTCAGGTATTTTTCAATCTTTTGGAGATGCGCCAGATGGATTTAGTGAAGAGTTAAAGGAAGTGACGTGGTCGCTTGCAACAGAGTATACGTATAATGATGTGTTTGCTTTAAGAGCAGGATACTTTAATGAAAGTGATATTAAAGGAGCGCGTAAATTTGCAACACTAGGAGCTGGGTTTGAGTTTAACTCAATAGACCTAGATCTATCTTATCTATTTTCTACAGGATCTGTAAGAAGTCCTTTGGAAAACACGCTTCGTTTTGGACTTACGTTTACCTTTGGTGAAGAGTACGACGAGTACTAGAATTAAGACTTTCGCTTAAAGCGAAATAACTTTATGGAAAAAATAAAAATCGAATCGTTTCTTGATGTGTATTCCTCTAAGGATGAGATTCCAGAAACGATTTCTTCTTTAATGGATGAAGCATTTGCTGCTAGAGAGCGAGCGTATGCTCCGTATTCTAACTTCTTAGTGGGTGCTGCTATTCTTCTTGATAATGGAGAGGTTGTTACCGGTAATAACCAAGAGAATGCTTGTTATCCCGCTGGATTATGTGCAGAGCGCACAGCCATTTTTTATGCATCTTCACAATATCCAGATGCAAAGATGCTCACAATGGCAATTACAGCACGCGCTAGAGATAAAGAAACTATAGATCCTATACCGCCGTGTGGTGTGTGCAGGCAAGCTATTGCAGAGTATGAAATCAAGCAAGAAGCGCCCATTGAGCTTTATTTTATGGGAGAAAAGGGTAAGGTGGTTAAGAGTGCCTCTTTAGAAAATATACTTCCGCTACTCTTTACTTCAAAGTATCTATAATAGGTTCACTAATAAAACCTATGTTGTGATGGGTGTGAGAGCGCTTTCGCGAAAGCGTAAAAAGGCAACTATTTATTACGAAAGCGATTGCGTAATTTTTCCTCTCTTACAGTTTTTACATATTCCTTTAAATCGTTATTTTTGTTATTCGCCTAAAAATGGGTGGCATTTATACGCTTTTAAATGAAAAAAATCACGAAGGAAACCTACCTTAATTGGTACGAAGAGATGCTCTTCTGGCGCAAGTTTGAAGACAAGCTAGCTCAAGTATATATTCAGCAAAAAGTACGTGGCTTTCTACACCTGTATAATGGGCAAGAAGCAATACTAGCAGGATCACTACACGCAATGGATTTATCTAAGGATAAAATGATTACTGCATACCGTAATCACGTGCAACCTATCGGGATGGGAGTAGACCCAAAGCGAGTAATGGCAGAGCTTTATGGTAAAGGAACTGGCACCTCACAAGGTCTTGGAGGTTCTATGCACATATTTTCTAAAGAAAAAGGATTTTACGGAGGTCACGGTATTGTAGGGGGGCAAATCCCACTAGGTGCAGGAATGGCTTTTGGAGATAAATATAACAAGACAGGTGCGGTGACGCTTTGCTACTTTGGAGACGGAGCAGCAAGACAAGGATCGCTACACGAGACATTTAATATGGCAATGCTCTGGAAACTTCCAGTAGTATTTTGTGTAGAAAATAATGGGTACGCAATGGGAACTTCTGTTGCGCGTACTGCAAACCACGAAGATATCTGGAAACTAGGTTTAGGATATGAGATGCCTTGTGGACCTGTAGATGCGATGAATCCTGTGGCCGTAGCCGAAGCGATGGACGAAGCTATCGAGAGAGCTCGCCGTGGTGACGGACCTACATTTTTAGAGCTCAAAACCTACCGTTATAGAGGTCACTCTATGTCTGATGCACAACACTATCGTACAAAAGATGAGGTGGCAGAGTATCAAAAAATAGATCCTATCACTCAGGTTAAGGAGGTTATCTTAGAAAAAGGTTATGCAACCGAAGAAGAGATAGATGAAATGGGCAAAAACGTTAAGAAACGCGTTGCAGAGTGTGAGAAGTTTGCAGAAGAAAGCCCATTCCCAGATGTAAATGTTATGTACGATGTAGTGTACGATCAAGAAGATTATCCATTCATACCTCATAGATTATAAGTTATGGCAGAAGTAATAAATATGCCGCGTCTGAGCGACACGATGGAAGAAGGAACAGTCGCTACCTGGTTAAAAAGCGTAGGTGACAAGGTAGAAGAAGGAGACATACTAGCAGAGATTGAGACAGATAAAGCTACAATGGAGTTTGAGTCTTTTAACGAGGGTGTATTATTACACATTGGGATAGAAGAGGGGCAAACAGCAAAGGTAGATACCCTACTTGCCATCATAGGTGAAGAAGGAGAAGACATCTCAGGACTGCTTACTGGTGACGCTTCCGCGAAAGAAGAAGAAACTTCAACTTCAGACTCAAGTGATTCAGAAGATAACGCAGAGGCAACAGCCGAAGATGATACACAAGAAGACACATCTAGCGATGTGCCAGAAGGAGTTATTGTTGTAACAATGCCTAGACTCTCAGACACAATGGAAGAGGGGACAGTAGCTACCTGGCTTAAAAGCGTAGGTGATATGGTAGAAGAGGGCGATATTCTTGCAGAGATAGAAACAGATAAGGCTACAATGGAGTTTGAGTCTTTTCAATCTGGAACGCTATTGCATATAGGTATCAATGAAGGTGAAACTGCAAAGGTAGATGCCTTACTCGCTATTATAGGCCCAGAAGGGACAGATGTTTCTGGAGTTATAAAAAGTGGTGGAGCCCCTGCAAAATCTGCACCTAAAAAAGAAGAAAAGAAAGAGGAGAAAAAAGAAGCACCAAAAGCTTCAAAAGAAAATACAACCAGTGCGCCTAAGGCTGCTGCTCCAGCAAAAGCAACTACAACTACTAGCACAAACGGAGGACGTATTTTTGTATCACCTCTAGCAAAGAAAATAGCAGAAGAGAAAGGTATAAACCTTGCTCAAGTAAAAGGAACTGGAGAAAACGGTCGTATTGTAAAGAGTGATGTTGAGAACTTCACACCTTCGGCAGGCGGTTCTGTGCAACAGTTTGTTGCAACCGGAGAAGAAAGCTTTGAAGAGATAGAAAACTCTCAAATGCGTAAAGCGATTGCTCGTGGTCTTGGTAAATCTAAGTTTACAGCACCTCATTATTACCTGAACGTTGAGTTCAATATGGAAAATATGATGAGTTTCCGTAAACAGTTTAACACGCAGCCAGATACAAAGGTTTCTTTTAATGATATGATCATTAAAGCAACTTCTATTGCGCTTAAACAACACCCTCAGGTTAACTCACAATGGTTTGATGATAAGATGCGTCTTAACCACCACGTGCACATAGGTGTAGCTGTGGCTGTACCAGATGGACTTGTTGTACCTGTAGTAGAGTTTGCAAATGAGAAGTCATTACAGCAAATTAATGCAGAGGTAAAGACACTAGCTGGTAAAGCGCGTGACAAGAAGCTTACCATTCCAGAGATGGAAGGTTCTACTTTTACGATATCTAACCTTGGTATGTTTGGAATAACAGACTTTACGTCTATTATTAACCAGCCTAACTCGGCAATATTATCTGTAGGAGCGATTGTAGAGAAGCCAGTTGTAAAGAATGGTCAACTTGCAGTAGGTCACACGATGAAGCTTACACTTGCTTGTGATCACCGCACAGTAGATGGTGCGACAGGAGCACAGTTCTTACAAACGCTTAAAACATATATTGAGAATCCTGTACTTATGCTTGCATAGGCACACAGTAATTATAAATGTATAAACCCACGCATCTGTGTGGGTTTTTTTATCTTTAGCTTTATGAGAAAATTATTAGTTATAAGTACAGCGGTACTACTTACCGCTTGTAATTCAGGAGCACCATTAGTAGGTGTTAAGGGTGAGAATGTGCCGGAGGTAAAAGGGTCTAATCCTACTCAGGTAACGATGGTAATGCCAGATATAAAGAAGATGAAGTCTGTAGAGAATACGATGACTTTCTTAGCCTCAGATGAGTTGCAAGGCCGTGATACCGGTAGTGAAGGTATAGAGATGGCCGCTCAGTTTATAGAGGCTCGCTTTAAAGACGCAGATGTAAAACCATATTATAATACCTATCGAGATAATTTTGAAGCAAAGGGGCGTGATGCTTATAATATTGTAGGAGTTCTTGAAGGAACAGATCCGCTACTTAAAGACGAGGTTATTATTATAGGTGCTCATTACGATCATATAGGTAATGGCAAAGCCGTAGATGGTGATGTAATTGCAAACGGAGCAAATGATAATGCAGCTGGTACAACAGCTGTACTAGCTCTTGCAGATCATTTTGCAAAGGCAAAAAATAATAAACGTACACTCGTATTTGCATTATTTTCGGCAGAAGAAAAAGGATTGTTAGGCTCTAAGCATCTTGCTAAAGAAATGAAAGCTGCAAACACTGTTGTCTATATGGTATTTAATATAGAGATGATAGGAGTGCCTATGATAGGAAAAGATCACACAGTGTATGCGTCAGGTTATGAGATGTCTAATTTTCCTGAGGTGTTTAATAAGTACGCAGGATCTAAGGTGGTAGGTTTTTTACCAAAGGCTAAAGAGTTTAACTTATTTATGCGTAGTGATAACTACCCGTTCTTCTTAGAATTTGGTGTTCCGGCACATACGATTTCTTCTTTTGACTTCACAAACTTTGATCATTACCACGGTGTAAATGATGAGGTAGAAGAGATGGATATCGCTTTTATGGAAAAAGCCATAAAACAATTTATACCAGGTCTAGAGGGACTGGCAAATAGCAAGACTCAAGAAGTAAAGGTTGTAAAGCAATAGCAAAGAGTAGATAAGACAGGTTATGAAAAGAGTTATTATTACTGGAACAAGTAGAGGGATAGGTTTTGAGCTTGCAAAGCAATTTGCAAAGGAGGGGCATCAGGTACTTGCGCTTTCGCGAAAGCATAAAAGTTGTGCAGATCTTAATCTACAAAACCTTACCGCATTTCCTTTTGACATTACAAATCAAGATGATTTTCAAAAAGTTGTAGACTTTATAGAGAGCGACTGGGAAGGTGTCGATATCTTAATTAATAATGCAGGTGCATTATTAAACAAACCATTTGCAGAGACTACCATTGCAGATTTTGAACAGGTGTATCGTGTCAATGTTTTTGGTGTAGCAGAGATGACTCGTGTAGTGCTGCCTTATATGAGCAAAGGAAGCCACGTGGTGACTGTATCAAGTATGGGAGGAATACAAGGGAGTATGAAATTTCCGGGTCTGGCGGCTTACAGCTCAAGTAAAGGAGCAGTTATCACCTGGAACGAACTTCTGGCAGAAGAGTATAAAGAAAGCGGTATCGCTTTTAATGTGCTAGCTCTAGGGGCTGTACAAACAGAGATGCTAGAAGAAGCATTTCCGGGTTATGAGGCACCACTTAGTGCAGTGCAAATGGCAGATTATCTTTATGACTTCTCTCGTAAGGGTAATGCTTTTTATAATGGTAAAACACTGCAAGTGTCTGCAAGTACACCTTAATGTATGGTTGAAACCTTAAAAAAATACATTCCGGAGCGGGCAGCACCACCTGTTTTAGAGCTTATAAAAGAACACGGAGTGTATCTTAAAATTGTAAATGAGCGACTCACCAGGCACGGAGATTATAGAATATTACCAGACGGGCAACACCAGATTACCGTTAATGTAAGTCTTAATAAATACAGGTTTCTCGTCACGCTAGTACACGAGATAGCACATCTCGTTGCGTTTAAAAAATACGGTAGGCGTATAAAACCCCACGGAAAGGAGTGGAAGCATACCTTCCAGCACCTTATGTTACCTTTTATACGGCCTGAGATATTTCCTCAAGATTTATTGCCTTATCTGGCAAGACATTTTAAAAACCCAAAGGCAAGTAGCGATACAGACGCACATCTTTCTGTAGCTTTAAAAATGTACGACCCACCGTCTGATAAAAATTATATATTTGAAATCCCTACAGGGAGCACCTTTAGAATCCAAAATGGAAAAATTTTTCAGAAAGGAAGCAAAAGAGTTAAAAGGTATGAGTGTGTGGAAGTTGCAACCGGAAAAGTGTATCTTTTTCAACCCAACGCGGAGGTAGAGCATTTAAAATAACACAAGTATGAAAGACAATAAAAACTATTATGCCCTTCTTATGGCAGGAGGTGTAGGTTCTAGGTTTTGGCCTGTAAGTACACAAGCTTTCCCAAAGCAGTTTCACGATATGCTAGGTACGGGAGAAACTTTATTACAAAAAACGTTTAAGCGTCTTTCAAAGCTCGTTCCAGAAGAGCAAATACTTGTGCTTACTAATGTAGATTATAACGATCTCGTAAAAGAGCAATTACCACAAATCGCACAAAAAAATATTGTGCTAGAGTCTGCAATGCGCAACACGGCTCCTTGTATTTTACTTTCGGCACTTAAGGTAGAAAAGGAAAACCCAGATGCAGTGATGATAGTTGCACCTAGCGATGCCTGGATTGAAGATGAAGACGCCTTTGTAAGTGATTTACAAAAAGCCTTTGATGCGGCACAGAAGGAAGAAGCTATTGTGACCTTAGGGATACAACCCACATTTCCTAATACGGGGTATGGATATATAAATTATGATAAGAGTGATAACGCTTTCGCGAAAGCGGTAAAACGTTTTACAGAAAAACCAGATTACCCTACTGCCAAAGAATTTGTAGCCAGTGGAGAATACCTCTGGAATGCCGGAATGTTTATCTGGAGTGTAGAAACCGTAGTAAATAGCTTTAAAGAATTTTTGCCAGAGATGTATGCCCTTTTTAATAAAGGGAATGCTGTTTATAACCTACCAGAGGAGCAAGCTTTTATAGATGAAGAGTATCCTAAGGCAGAAAATATAAGTATAGATTTTGGCGTGATGGAAAAACATCAAAATGTAAAAGTCGTTCCAGCTACTTTTGACTGGAATGACTTAGGTACTTGGGGATCACTATATGATAAAATGCAAGGCGATTCTGGTGAAGATGCTGTAGTAAATGCTCGCGTGATTGCAACAAACACTTCTGGTAATATCATTAGAACAGCAAGTGATAAAGTGGTAGTTGTAGACGGACTTAAAGACTACATTATCGTCGAAAAAGAAGATGTTCTCGTTATTGTGCCAAAAAGTAAGGAGCAAGACATCAAGGAGATTCGTAATGAGGTACAATCAAAATTTGGTAATAATTTAGGATAGTGGAAAATAAAGATAATATAGGGGCAAATCCTGACCCAAAGCCTAGCGAGTTAGATATAAATCCTAAAGAAGATATGCGCGATGAGGCGCAGAGTGTCTGGGAGTCTATAAAGCAATTTTTAAACGATCTTCTTGATATACGAGAAGACACAGATCGCTCTACTACGGTAGAGGCGATACGTAAGGATATCCCTTTTAAGGGGCACAATGCGTGGATTCTTATATTCTCCATTTTTGTAGCGAGTATAGGTCTTAACGTGAGTAGTACGGCAGTAGTGATAGGAGCGATGCTTATAAGCCCGCTTATGGGACCTATTGTAGGTGTAGGACTTTCTATTGCTATAAACGATGCGCTTATGATGAAGCGCTCGTTTGTAAACCTTGCCGTTATGATTGTACTTAGTGTGCTCACGGCAACGTTATATTTTAGTTTATCACCAGTAAAGGAAGAAACTCCAGAGCTTATGGCTCGTACCTGGCCTACTATACTTGATGTATTTATAGCCATCTTTGGTGGTCTTGCACTTATAGTGGCAAAGACTAAGTCTGGTACCATTGCCAGTGTGATTTTTGGTGTAGCCATTGCAACGGCACTTATGCCGCCTTTATGTACTGTAGGGTATGGATTGTCACAATCTATTATAGGTAACAGTGAGGGGCTCTACTGGGCGCTTGGGGCGATGTATTTATTTTCTATAAATGCTGTATTTATAGCGCTAGCTACATTTACAGTATCAAAGCTTCTCAAATTTCCGCTTGTAAAATATGCAAATCAAAAAAGAAGAAAGCGCACCACGCGTATGGCTACGCTTATAGCGGTACTTGTTTTAGTGCCTAGTGTATGGACTTTCTTAAGACTGCTCAATCAGCAAATTTTTATCACAAAAGCAAAAGCTTTTGTGACGAATACAATTAAGTACGAAGGTGCAGAGATTGTAAAAGAAACTGATGACGCCGAGAAAAAACGAATAGATGTCTACCTTATAGGGAGTCTGGTACCTCAAAATATAATAGATAGGTGGGAAGATGAATTTAAAAAAACAGAGGACTGTGAGAACTGTACCCTCGTAGTACACCAAGGAGCAGATCAAAGCGGTGAGCTAGCCGCTAGATTGAGTACAGAGGTGCGTTCTGGAATCTTAGAAGATCTATATGTGAAAAATCAAGAAGCAATGAGCTCAAAAGATGAGCAAATAAGATTGCTAGAAAATGAGGTGACACAACTTAGAAGCACTGCCTTGCCATTTGCATCTATGCGTAATGAGGCTAAGATTAATTATGATGGGCTCAAACGTTTTGGGTATGCGACTGAGATTACTACAGACTTTAGTGGCGCTATAGATACACTCACCGTCGTGCGTGTGATGTGGGCAGATAGTTTATCTCAAGCGGTAAGATCAAGACAAGAGCAAAAAATGGGTCTCTGGATTAAAGAGCGTTTTACGCTAGATACTGTGGTGGTAAGTGGTAATGTTGAGGTAAGAAAGTAAACGGAAAGTGTTGCTCTTCTTCATTACTGAAATGGGTTATGTGCTATTAGTAGTTTGATTACGCTTTCGCGAAAGCGCTATTAAAACCTTTCTACTTTGCGTTTTGAGCTTCTCTCACCATTTTAAACAGGTTAGAAGAGTAGACAAAGTTTGTCACATCCTTATTATCTGTTTTAAAGATCTCGTGACGCGTTCCTTCCCAAGCGAGATGCCCTTTTTGTAAATACACAATGTGATCACCTATCTCCATTACAGAGTTCATATCGTGGGTGTTTATGATTGTGGTAATATCATATTCTATAGTAATCTCACGTATGAGATTATCAATTACCGTTGCCGTATTAGGATCAAGACCAGAGTTGGGCTCATCACAAAAAAGATATTTAGGATTGTTTACAATAGCGCGGGCTATGGCAACACGTTTTTGCATTCCTCCAGAAATTTCTGAGGGAAGTTTATGGTTTGCATTTTCGAGATTTACACGCTGTATCACTTCATTTGCTCTGGCGATGCGTTCCTTTTTTTTCATTTTGGTAAACATCTTGAGCGGGAAAGCGATGTTCTCTTCTACCGTCATAGAGTCGAAGAGGGCACTCCCTTGAAAAACCATCCCTATTTGCTCTCTCAGGTCACGTTGCTGCTCTTCATTAAGATCTGAGTATGCATTGCCATTATATATAATCTGGCCGCTATCTGGCTTGTGAAGACCTAGCATTGTTTTTAAGAAAACCGTTTTTCCAGATCCAGACTGACCAATGATTAGGTTAGTTTGTCCTGGTTTAAATGTAGTTGAGAAGCCTTTAAGTACCTCAACATCTCCAAAACCTTTGCGTATGTTTTTTACCTCTATCATCTAGCTTAATAATAATTGAGTTACTATAAAGTTTACAAGTATGATGGCAACACTCGTCCATACAAAGGATGTCGTACTGGCCTTACCTACCTCTAGCGCTCCACCTCTCATAAAATATCCGTGATATGAGGGTATGGTTGCTAGTAAAAAGGCAAAAAGGAATGTCTTGAAAAAGGCATAAAATAATTGGAATGGTATAAAGTCTTCTTGTAACCCAGCTAAAAAGGCGTCATTTGAGGTGAAGCCTCCGTAAACCGCAGCGGTATATGCGCCTATAATACCTAAGAACATTGCTATTGCAATCACAAATGGATATACAAGCATTGCAATGATTTTAGGAAATATGAGGTAGTTAAGAGAGTTGATACCCATAACCTCTAGGGCATCTATTTGCTCTGTTACACGCATAGTACCTATACTAGAGGTAATAAAAGAGCCTACTTTACCTGCCATAATGATAGAAATAAATGTAGGTGCAAATTCTAGTATTACAGACTGCCTTGCTGCAAACCCAATAAGCGACTTTGGAATAAGAGGGTTATTGAGGTTAAGCGCTGTCTGTATAGCAACTACACCTCCCACAAAGAAAGATATAAATGCTACAATACCTAGAGAACCTATAATAAGGTCGTCTATTTCTTTAAAAATAAGATCACTTAACACTCTACCTTTAGTAGGTTTTACAAAGGTGTCTTTGATCATTATAAAGTACGCTCCTATAGAGTGCAGGTATGACATTGAAGTTATTTAGAAAGCTAAAGTAGGGATTTATCAGTATGTTAAAATAGTATTTAAGATACCTTTATGAATACTTACTCTTTTATAAGAGCTTTGATCTTACTGTAAATTGCGGTATTTTCATAAATGCCCATAAACTCTGCAGCACCTGGCCCGTATGCAAAAACGGGCACCATAGTGGCACTGTGACCTCCGGTTGAAAATGATGGGTTTATTTTATTATAGTCTCCCTCATCAGACGCGAGGGTAAAGCCTCCTGTCTCGTGATCTGCAGTTACAACTACAAGGGTATTTCCGTCTTTTGCAGCATAGTCAAGTACTTGACCTATTACAGTATCAAAATCTATGAGTTCGCTCACTAGGTATTCTCCATCGTTATTATGACCACCCCAATCTACTTGAGAACCTTCTACCATTAAGAAAAAACCTTCTTTGTTTTTTGAGAGTCTTTTTATTCCCAGTTTTGTAGCGTCATAGAGAAAAGAACCTCTGCCTTCTAGTACTTTAGGCATCCCAGAGTCTGCTAGTAAAAAGCCGTATTTTTTTGAGGCTTTCATCTTAAGTGTAGGGTCAAGACGGTCTAAGTACATCTCATATCCAGAACCTTCTAGTGCAGCAACAAGATTGTTGCCATCCTCTCTGTTTTCAAAAAACTTACGGCCTCCGCCGGCAAAAAAGTCTACACCAGAGGTAACGAGGTCTTGAGCAATCTCAAGTTCCATTTTTCTATATTTCTGGTGCGCATAAAAACTGGCAGGCGTCGCGTGGGTAATGGTTGAGGTTGCTATAACACCAGTTGCAAAGTTTCTTTTCTCCAGGTCTTCAAGTATAGTGGGTATAGCTATCGTATCTGTGTTTACACCTATAGCTCCATTGTATGTTTTTACTCCTGCCGAAAATGCAGTTGCTCCAGCTGCAGAGTCTGTTATAAGGTCACTGGCAGATGAAGTTTTAATAAGCCCTATGTGTTTAAATCTATCATAGTTAGACGGCTGTGAGTTGTAAAACTGACTTGAAGAGATCTGACTTAAACCAGTTCCGTCTGCTATCATAAGGATAACATTTTTTGGTTTTTTGTTTTGTGCTGTGGTCTTTACAGAGGTACAAGAAATAGTAAGCCCAATAAGGCAAAGAGAAAGATATTGTGTAAAAGAGGTAAACTTCATTTTAAGTCAATTTTTGTAAAAGTAGTTAATGTCTACGGTACTGTTTTAAAGAAAAAGTTAAGAATTAGAGCCCTAGCTTTTTTCTTATGCCAGCCCAGCGGGTAGTTCTTATAAAATAACCCTCCTGTGGAGTCACGAGGTATGCTTTTTTTGCAGCTTTTGCTTTAAGATAGCCACTTAGATAGTCTTTGAGCAATTTTATATTACCTTTTCTTTTGGCGAGTTTACTAGAAGCTATAAGTGTTAGTATAAGCCCGTAGCGCATACCATAAAACGCTTCTCCTTGTTTGTATTGTGCACTTTTATTGTATGTATTTCCGGTAGGTTTAAGATGTTTTACGTGCAGGGTGTCATCTGTGTGAATCTCCCATTTATGATATTTTGCAAGTAGCTCATCTATGGTATCCCATCCCATAGCTTTCTTTATACCGCCTATATCTTTAAAACAAGCTTTGCGGTAGCCCTTGAGTGCACCTCTTATGTGATCTTTATTAGTGAGGTTTTCTAGCTCCCAGTTTCCGTCTTTTTCAATGTAACAGAAACCGCCTGCCATTCCAATAGCGTTGTTTTCTGTAAAAGCATTATTTACCTTTTCTAAGTAGTCGTGCGGGAAAATGAGATCTGCATCATACTTACAAATCACATCATACTCGTCGTCTAGGCTTTCAAAACCTTTGTAAAAAGCGTTTATGACTTTACTTCCTGGTAGATGCTTGTCGCTACTTGTGATGTTGAGTAGGTGTATGTATGAGTGCGCTTTCGCGAAAGCGGAAACAATCTCTGCACTATTATCTGTGCTTTGGTCATTTACGACTACCACTTTTTTAGGAAGATGTGTTTGCGCTACCAAAGATGCAAGCGTCTCACCAATAAAAGCAGACTCATTGTGACAAGGGATGACAATATAAAAATCCATCTTACTTGCGAGTGGCGTAAATCAAATAATATCGAGGCGTAAAGAGACGTAGCAATGGGCGGAAGCCTAGCTTTTTTACGGGATTAGTAAACTTTTCACGCTTTTGTATCTCCCATCCAGCCTTTTCAAATAACCAGTCAAACTGCCAGTCTTCAAACTCGTGATAATGTCTGTCCCACATATCTGTTTTAGATCTATAGGCTGGAGTAAACCATAATTTGAGAGGCACGCTCGCCACTATCTTATTTGCTTTTATGTCTTGCAATACGGTAAAAGGAGAGAGTAGGTGTTCAAAAATCTCAAAAGCCGTAACGACCTCTGCATCTGCATTTTTTACAGCTGTGGTGTCTAGATCTAAGTCTTCGCCAGTTGTGTTTTGTACGTTGTAACCTTCACGCTCCATATATGTTACAAAGGGATTACGCACGCCCAAGTCAAGTATGCTCTGGTCTGTGCTTACCACATCTTTTAAAAAATGTAGTGTGTGCTTATAGCGCTTGTTTGGAAACGTGTTTTCGTACAAGAATAATTGATTAAATGGTTAGGCTTGATAACTTCTTTACAAAAGTAAAGATTGTCTAGTAACGATAAATCATCGCATTGATATTCATCCCTGCACCTACACTTGCAAAAATAACAACATCACCTTTGTTAATCTCGTGATTTTCTAGCGCGCCTTGACGTACAAGGTCAAAAACGGTAGGTACTGTAGCAACTGAGCTGTTACCTAGTTTATTTATACTCATAGGCATAATGTGCTCTGGCATTTCTAAATCGTGCAGTTTGTAAAAACGACTCACGATAGCTTCGTCCATTTTCTCATTTGCCTGATGGATAAATATTTTCTTTACCTCGTCAATGCTACATCCGCTTTTTTCTAAACAAGACTTCATAGCCTGAGGAACTTGTGTAAGGGCAAAGTTGTAGATCTTACGACCGTACATCTTGATGTATTTTGTGTCTTGGTTTGCTTCTGTGTTATATGAAGAGCCATTAAAGAGGAAATAAGCTTCATCATAGGTAAATGTTGCCGTTTCAAAAGCAAGTATACCTGTGTCGCTGTCATCTTCTTCTATAACAGTTGCACCTGCACCATCACTGTATATCATACTATCGCGGTCGTTATCATCTACAACACGAGAGAGCATCTCAGTACCTATAACGAGACATTTTTTTGCCATACCGGCTTTAATAAAAGCCTGGGCTTGTATAACTCCCTCTATCCAACCTGGACATCCAAAGAGGATATCATAAGCCACACATTTAGGGTTTTGTATACGTAAGTTGTGTTTTATACGCGATGCAAGACTAGGTACAATATCACTAAAGTTTGAACCTTTTTGTACATCACCATAATTATGAGCACAGATGATATAGTCTAGTGTTTCTCGATCAATACCAGCGTCTTTAATAGCTTTCTCTGCTGCTTTTGAGCCCATATCTGAAGACTTCATCTCACTAGGAGCATAGCGTCTTTCTTCAATTCCTGTGATGGCCTTAAATTTTTCTATAATAACTCCATTTTCTGAGGTTATTGCAGAGCCGTCCATATTCAAAAATGTATGATCTTTAAACTGGTCGTTTTTTTGAATCACGTCAGGTATAAAACTGCCTAAACCTGTAATTTTAATTGCCATATAGGGTGTTTTGTAATCTGGTAAAGTTACTAAAATGTATCGGGATAGCGGTGAGGCTTTGTTAATCTGACCTCTTTTGTGAAATCTATAATTTTTAACCTATTAAACGCCATTTACAGCGAGTTATGATACGCACTTACACTATCATTGATATATTGTTAATTTTAAATAATGTTTTATACTTTTCCTTATAATATAAATGGTCTAAAGCATACGCTTTAGACCATTTCATTAATAGATTAGATAGAAGTGTTATGCTTCCATATATTCTTCTATAGGCGCACACGTACATATTAAATTACGGTCACCATATGCATCATCTACACGGCGTACGGTAGGCCAGAATTTATTTTCGGCAACGTAGCTTAGCGGGTATGCTGCTTGCTCTCTACTGTATGTAAAGTCCCAAGTATCTGCCGTGAGCATTGCTAGGGTGTGAGGAGCATTTTTCATAATATGATTAGGCTCATCTGCCGTAGCTGTTTCTATCTCTTTTCTTATTGATAACATAGCATCACAAAAACGATCTAGCTCTTCTCTGCTTTCACTTTCTGTAGGCTCTATCATAATAGTTCCTGCAACTGGGAAGGATACTGTAGGTGCGTGAAAACCATAATCCATAAGTCGTTTTGCAATGTCTGTCACTTCGATACCTTTTGCTTTAAACGGGCGGCAGTCTATAATCATCTCGTGAGCTGCGCGACCGCGTTCTCCTACATAAAGACACTGGTAAGCGCCATCTAGTCTTTCTTTAATATAGTTTGCATTAAGGATTGCATACTCAGTAGAGTGACGCAGTCCTGGCTCACCTAGCATAGTGATATATGCATAAGATATTAAGCAAGCTAGAGCAGACCCCCAAGGAGCAGCACTTATTGCTGTAATAGCTTTATCTCCTCCGGTTATAATAACAGGGTTAGATGGTAAAAATGGAACTAGTTGCTTTGCAACACATATAGGTCCTACACCTGGGCCACCGCCTCCGTGAGGAATAGCAAAGGTTTTATGTAGGTTAAGGTGACACACATCTGCACCTATCGCCCCTGGGTTAGTAAGGGCAACTTGTGCATTCATATTTGCACCATCCATATAAACCTGGCCACCGTTATCGTGTATGAGTTGCGTGATTTCTTTTACAGCGCTCTCATACACACCGTGTGTAGATGGATATGTAATCATAAGTGCGGCAAGATTGTCCTTGTGCTTCTCAGCCTTCTCACGTAAGTCATCTACATCAATGTTTCCATTTTCTAGCGCTTTAGTTACCACTACTTTCATACCTGCCATTACTGCACTTGCAGGATTTGTTCCGTGTGCAGAAGATGGAATGAGGCAAATGTTTCTATGGCTGTCTCCACGAGACTCGTGGTATGCTCTTATAACCATAAGGCCGGCATACTCACCTTGTGCACCAGAGTTAGGTTGTAAAGACGTACCTGCAAAACCAGTGATTTCGGTAAGTTGATCTTCTAGTTTTTTAAGCATTGTCTGGTACCCTTCTGCTTGATCTAGTGGTGCAAATGGGTGCATATTCCCCCACTGCGGATCAGAAAGTGGTAGCATTTCAGAAGCAGCGTTAAGCTTCATCGTACAAGATCCTAAAGAGATCATTGAGTGATTTAATGATAAATCTTTACGCTCAAGTTTTTTGATGTAACGCATTAACTCTGTTTCAGAGTGGTATGTGTTAAAAACTGGAAGCGTTAAAAATGATGTCTCACGTGCTACTGCTTCAGGTATCGCATTTCCTTCGGCGATTTCTGTTACTGTGATTGTTTCTTTTGAGTACGCTTTCGCGAAAGCGGAAATAATATCATTTACATCTTGAAGTGTTGTTGCCTCGTGTATAGATATGGCCACTGTCTCTGCATCTGGATAGTGGAAGTTAATCTCCATCTCTTGTGCAACTGCAGCTACCTTTGCAGCATCTGCCTTAATCTGGATAGTATCAAAGTAACTCTCGTTTACTTGATATAAGCCTAATTTTTCAAGCGCATCTGCTACAGTTGCCGCAGTATTGTGTACTTTATTTGCTATATTTTTTAATCCTTCTGGACCGTGATATACACCATACATACCTGCCATAACTGCAAGTAATACTTGTGCAGTACATATGTTTGAAGTTGCTTTATCACGTTTGATGTGTTGCTCACGTGTTTGAAGAGCCATACGTAGGGCACGCTTACCATCTGTGTCTTTTGTCACACCGATGATACGCCCTGGGATGCTTCTTTTGTAAGCTTCCTTAGTTGCAAAATATGCTGCGTGAGGTCCACCATAACCTAGAGGGATACCAAAACGCTGTGTTGTACCTACTACTACATCTACTCCAAACTCTCCTGGAGCACGTAGTTTTACAAGACTTAATATATCTGCAGCAACGGCTACTTTAATTTCGGCGGCATTTGCTTTTTCTACAAAGGCAGCATAATCATATACTTTTCCAGATACTCCTGGGTATTGTAAAATAGCCCCAAAGTATTCGCTAGAAAAGTCAAAGTCTTCGTGCTTACCTACTACAAGTTCTATTCCTATAGGAGTAGAGCGTGTTTGTAGTAATGACAGCGTTTGTGGTAATATCTCTTCAGACACAAAAAACTTGTGTACACCTTCCTTCTTTTGTGCACGACTACGTACAGAAAATAAGAGTGCCATAGCCTCTGCAGCGGCTGTTGCCTCATCAAGCAGGGAAGCATTTGCAAGCTCCATACCAGTAAGGTCTGTAATCATAGTCTGGTAGTTGAGCAAAGCTTCAAGTCTTCCTTGTGCAATCTCTGCTTGGTACGGTGTATATGCCGTATACCATCCTGGATTTTCTAAAATATTACGCTGTATGACTGCAGGTGTAATTGCTTGATTATACCCTAGACCTATAAATGATCTGTATACTTTGTTTTTGTTAGAAAGTGCAGTAATGTGAGCAGCAAACTCGTGCTCACTTATGGCTGGATCTAATAATAATGGATTGTCGAGTCTGATGTTATCTGGAATGGTCTCAAAAATGAGTTGTTCCATAGTCTCAACTCCTACGGTTTTAAGCATCTCTGGGAGATCACTTCTACGTGGGCCTATGTGGCGTAATGCAAACGAATCTGTATTCATCGTATTGATTTATTTAAGGATGCACAAAAATAATGCAATGAAACCGATTTTTAGTACATAATTCACAATGCGAGTACTAATGTTTTCAACCATATAGGTGGCTTATTAACAGTTGTAGTACTTTTGTCTAATGCAGAGCATAAAACGTCTTTTTGATTTTTATATAAATAGTAGCACTCACGTGAGTTTATCTATTGTAGCACTAGGGTGGATTACCTATTTATCATTAGACATAAACGTTAATTTTACGGTGCTAAGTTTTTTGTTTTTTAGCACAGTGACGGGATATAATTTTGTTAAATATGCCGAAATAGCTGGTTTACATCATCGTAGTCTGGCACAATCCTTAAAAACAATCCAGATATATTCGGTTATATGTGGTGTAGGTATGCTGGTAACTTCCTTGTTTATGTCACTAGAAGTATGGGTGGCTTGTGGCATTTTAGGTCTCGTGACACTGTTGTATGCTATCCCTTTTTTTATACCAAGAAACACAGCTGCACTCGTAAAAGGTAATTTGCGTAGTGTAGCTGGTCTCAAGATTTTTATAATAGGTGTTGTGTGGAGTGGGGTTACCGTAATCTTGCCGGTCTTACAAGATGGAATCGCTAGTTGGGATGTAGGTGTGATTTTTATACAGCGCATATTATTTGTGCTAGCGCTTATGATCCCTTTTGAGATACGAGATATGGTTTTTGATAATCCAGCTCTCAAAACTTTGCCTCAAATAGTGGGTGTAAAAAAAGCCAAAATCATTGGAGTGACCTGGCTTTTATTATACTGTGTATTAGAATTCTTTAAAGATGAATTTAATCTTGATACCTTTTTAAGTCAGCTATTTATTATGATGGTAACTAGTATTTGTATTTACCTATCACAAAAACGTTCTGCGGCTACAATGTACTTTTCTTCCTTTTGGGTAGAAGGAATACCATTGTTATGGCTGTGGCTTGTACTTGTGATTAACTATTTGAGCTATTAAGCTGTTCTTGAAGGCGTTGTTTCATTGCCTCTTTTTCAGAGGTACTTACCGTTTGCACAGTAGGATTATTTACAGCCTTAGTGAGTTTAGAATTTCTCATAGAGTATTGTCTACAAGCACGGCAGTAAATAAGGTGTATGTTGAGTCGTACTTTTTCCCAAAAAGTAGCTTCTTTATACTGGTTCTTGTCGCAAATGTGGTTAGCCTCGTGACATTCTGTTTTTAATTTCATTTCTTAAAATTTAGACCCTTGACAGGGTTTCTTTTTAACTAAGTAATCATATTGATTACGATTTTTTAATTCAGCTTGGGGTTATAGCCAGTCTTTTTCCATACAACTTGCCATAGCCGTTCGGGCTCTGTGTATAATCACCCAAAAGTTAGACGGAGTAATATCAAATTCATTACAAATGGCTTCAGTATCAAAGTCATCTATAGTTTTCATCTTAAAAATGCGGGCTTGTTTTTCTGGCAGTTTACTTAAGCAATTAAAAATTGCCTCGCCTAGCTCTACGTTTTGTATGCTATCCTCAGCAGTTTTATCAAAGGGATCTGCAACGCGTTCTTCTAGCCAGTCGCCTTCACTTTCTTCATCCTTATAATTTATACGTACTTCTGCCTTACCTTTTTTAGAGTTGCTCTTACGGTAATGATCTATAATTTTACGTTTTAAGATAGAGATGAGCCAGGTGCGCTCTGTCGCCTCACCCTTAAAATTCTTCATAGATTTTAATCCCGCAAGAAATGTTTCGGAAATAAGATCTTGTGCCACTTCGCGATCATTTACACGGGCAATCGTATAGTTAAAGAGGTAGTCAGAATATTGATCTACCCACTTTGTGGGGTCAATTTGATTAGTTGCCATATAATAAAGGTCGCATTTGTGGGATTTAAATAACAGCCAAATATAAAGTTTTTCTTATTGCTGTGCTTTTTTACGCTTTCGCGAAAGCGGAATCTCCACCATTTTCTAGTGTGTATTTGAGATGCGCGTTCCTTTTTTTTATGAGACGGGTTAAATAATTATAGAGGACTGTTTTATCAAAAAAGTCTCCAGCAAGACCATATGGAGTTTTATAAGTAATGATGTCCTGCATTTTGGTACCGCCATTCTGGTCTGTAAAAATGTGCTTGTGGTGGAAAGACTTAAACCTACCATTAGTCATTTCATCTACAAAGCTTGTATATGGTTTGTACTCGGTAATAAGACTCGTGTGCGTTAACCAGAGTCCAAAATGTTTTCCTCGCCAGGTAACCGTTTCACCCTTTTTAATGTAACCAGAAGTTACACCAGCTATCGCCTTTTCTTGTGATTGATCCATAGACTGCATATGAAAATCTATGTTGAGCGAGAGTTTAAAAACAGCAGCTAGCGGAGCATTAATTATCGTTTCAAGGTGTATGATGCTCATAGTTATTAAGCTAGTAAGTTATATAGTGCTTTCTTTAATTCTGGGTGTGTAAACGTAAATCCTGCTTTTATTAACCGTTCTGGTATCACATACCTGCTTTTAAGAAGTAACTCGGTTTCTGTTCTAATGATAAAAGCCCCTATCTCTAAAAGTGGCTTTGACGCGGGTAGACCAAAAGGAACTTTTAAAACAGATCTGATATACCTCATAAGGTCATTATTTGTTGTGACCATAGGGGAAACTATATTAAATGGCCCTTGTAAAGTATCGTTTTTAATTAAAAAGTCTACGCTACGCACAAAGTCATCTTGATGTATCCAGCTGAATTTTTGTTTACCATCGCCTTGTTTGCCACCTAGACCTAACCGAGTTATTTTTTTGATAGGTTGTAGTGCTCCTCCATCTTTTCCTAAAACGATAGAAGTGCGTAGCGCAACTTTGCGAGTAAGTGGAGTATTGCTGTCAAAAAAAGCTTGCTCCCACACCTTTGCAACTTCTACAGAAAAGCCAGTGCCTACCTCACCATTTACCTCTGTCATAGGTGTCTCTAGCGAGTGTCTGTATACAGTAGCTGTAGATGAGTTAAGCCACACCTGTGGCGGATTGCTGCACTGAGAGATAGCCTTACCTATAATGGTTGTCGTGTCTACTCGTGAGTTTAAAATTGCGTCTCTGTTCTTTTTGTGATAACGACAGTCTACAGATCTACCAGCCATATTTATGACTACATCTGTATCTTCAAATTCGTTTTTCCATCCTGCTACATTTTTTGCATCCCACAGTACTGTACGAACATTGTGATAAGGTGTTTTTTGCTTTCGCGAAAGCAAAACTATTTCCTCAAATTGATTTTGAAAGTGGTTAATAAGCACACTGCCTAAAAAGCCACTACCGCCAGCGATTATTAATTTTTTCATCATTGCCTAAATTGTTTTATTTGATACGAATGATATGTCTTTTTCTTGCGAGGTAAGTGTATACTCACTCTGCTTGTAGGTGAGTATTAAAAAGTAGATGCTTAGAGCAATGCCTAGTATAATAGGAAGCCAAAACAAGAAGTCTAGTGATGAGAAATACTTTAAACATAAAAGAAGCGAAAGGCTCAAGACCGTTACAACTCCATATATTATAAAGTACTTCTTGAGATGGGGCGCTACGTCAGACCAGCGAAATAAAAGGTACACAAAGCAACATACTTGTATGGCTCCAGTTATGGGCAGGAAAAGGAGACCTATGTAGTACAGGAGAAATAGAAAAGCGTTAATGCTCACTAAGATCTTGTTGAGTAGGTATATTGTTTTCATAATTATCAGTTTAAAAGAGATGAGACATTATTAATAAATAGAATTGTAAAGACTACAGCAAAGAGCACAAAAAGTATATTCATACAATAGCCTCCTATTTTGAAAATTTTATCTTTAGGGATATCATACATAGGGTAGTATGCAATCTGTGTAGCTACTTTACCTACCCAATAGGCTGCGATTAACCCTGTGAGAGCTATTGCTAGTTTGCTTTGGTTTTGTAATTCATTAGTGAGAAGTATCGCTATAAGTCCAAAGGAGAAGTTTAAACCCTGTATATATCTGCCATAAGTTTTTGCAATTTCTTGATTGAGTGGTTTTAATTTTTTTACATCAGTATACCAGTCAAAAACGCGATGGCGGATATATGGATATATCAATGCTGTAAAAATCTGGCCTATACCGCCTATAATAATTAACGAATTTGGAATGGGGATGTTCATAATATTTATATTTCAGAAATTATTGAAACTTTAAGTGAAATAAAAAGCACTTTTACAGTGCCCCTTAAATGTTGTGGTAAACAATTGTTACTTCATTAACTTCATAATTGTTTTTGTAATCCAGCTTTCTTTATAATCTGTAATTTTTTCTAGCATACTATCTGCTCTAGATACAAACTCATAAAGCTCTGCCGTTTTGGTCTTGAAGTGGGCAGCCTCTGTAGAGCCTGTTTCTTCTATACTACTTACTTCTTGCAAGACACGTAGCGTAGGTTTTATCTCTCTCTTGCTTCTTTCTTTGGCTATTTTTCTGGCAAGCTCATCTATGTTACTTTCGGCTACAAAATACTCTCGACGTTCACCGGTTTTATATTCTTTAAAGATAATTCCCCAGTCTATGAGTGCTCGCAGGTTCATACTCGCATTTCCTCTAGAGATATAAAGTTCACCCATAATATCTTCCATACTTAGCGCCTCTGGAGACACCATAAGTAAGGCGTGTATTTGAGCCATTGTCTTATTAATACCCCATTGCGTACCTAGCGCTCCCCAAGTTTGTATAAACTTATTTTTTGCTTGTTCAAATTCCATACGTCAAATATAAGAATGTTATTTTAATTTCAATAATAAATGAAAGTTAAATTTTCTCTGTCAGTTTTGTTATCCCTATTTTTGGATTATGAATGTACTTGTGATCTCAACAGTTTGGGTAGAGCCCACTTCTTCGGCAGCAGGAAGTAGGATGTTACAGCTGCTTACTATTTTTAAAGAAAAAGGGTGGAATGTTACCTATGCAAGTACAGCGGGAGCTTCACAAAATGCAATCTCGCTTAGCGATTTTGGGATTGAGACCGCAACGATACAGCTTAACGATGATTCTTTTAACGCTTTCGCGAAAGCGTACAACCCCACCATCGTACTCTTTGATAGATTTATGGCAGAGGAGCAATTTGGTTGGCGAATAGACCAAGCGTGTCCAGATGCATTAAAAATACTAGACACCGAAGATCTGCACAGCCTAAGAAAAGCAAGAGCGCAAGCCGTAAAAGAAGAGCGAGTTTTCGAACACAAGGACTTAATTTCTGACATCGCAAAAAGGGAGATAGCCTCCATTTACAGATGTGATCTCACCTTGATGATCTCAACAGTAGAGATGGAATTGCTTAAAACTACTTTTAACGTACCAGCATCTTTACTCTTTTATATCCCCTTTTTAGTGCCTAAAATCACTAGTGACTTTGTTCCTTATAATGAGCGTAAGCATTTTGTGGCAATAGGTAATTTTATACACCTGCCTAACTGGGATGCGACTCTTGAACTTAAGAAACACATCTGGCCAAACATACGTAAGCAGTTACCACAAGCCGAGATGCACATCTACGGTGCTTATATGCCAGAGAAGGCATTACAGCTGCATAATCCCAAAGAAGGATTTTTGGTAAAAGGAAGAGCAGAGAGTGCTCACCAGGTGATAAGAAATGCCAGAGTTTTACTAGCGCCGCTTAGGTATGGGGCTGGTCTTAAAGGTAAATTTATAGATGCGATGCAATGTGGTACCCCATCTGTAACAACAGAGATAGGTGCAGAGGGAATGGGGCAAAACCTAGACTGGTCAGGCAGTGTAAATGATGATTATGATGCATTTGTCAAAGCTGCAGTCTCCCTGTATGGTAACGAGTTAAAATGGCAAAAAGCTCAAGAAAATGGCGTAAGGATGATTAATACCAATTTTCAAAAAGATACTTATGCCAGCCTGCTTACAGATACATTACAGCACCTGATAGATAATTTGATTATGCATCGTGCTGCAAACTTTACAGGCCAGATGTTACAACATCACACAATGCGTAGCACACTTTTTATGTCAAAATGGATAGCAGAAAAAAACAAAAAGGAGTAAGCCACGCTTACTCCTTTTTAATTTTAATCGACTTAATATATTAATCTATAAGTCCTGCTCTTTTGAGTAGTGCTTCTGGTTTAGGTTCTTGACCTCTAAAACGTTTATAGAGTGTCATAGGGTCCTCAGTTCCTCCTTTTGAGAGTACGTGGTCCTTAAATTTAGTTGCCACTTCTTTATTAAATATCCCTTGTTCTTTAAAATATTCAAAAGCATCTGCATCTAGTACTTCTGCCCATTTGTAACTATAATATCCAGATGAGTAACCTCCTTGAAAAATGTGAGCAAAGGCTGTACTCATACAGGTCTCTGGAGTGTCTGGATACAAGGCAGTGTTGCCAAAGGCTTCTTTTTCAAAAGCTTTTACATCTGTTATATTGCTTGGGTCTTGCCCGTGCCACGACATATCTAGTAACCCAAAGCTAAGTTGTCTCAATGTTTGCATTCCTTCTTGAAATGTTGCTGCGTCTTTTATTTTTTGAACAAGCTCCATAGGTATTACTTCACCAGTTTCATAATGTGTTGCAAAGAGCTCTAGAGCTTCTTTTTCATAACACCAGTTTTCTAGCACTTGGCTAGGTAACTCTACAAAGTCCCAGTATACAGAAGTTCCAGATAGGCTAGGGTAGGTAGTGTTTGCTAGCATACCGTGTAACCCGTGACCAAACTCGTGAAAAAGGGTGGTAACTTCATTAAAAGTAAGTAGGGATGGCTTGCTAGGTGTAGATGGAGTGAAGTTGCAGACGTTAGATATGTGTGGTCGCTCATTTACTCCATTCTCAATTTTTTGACCTTTAAAAGAGGTCATCCAGGCGCCACCACGTTTTCCTTTTCTTGGGTGAAAATCTGCATAAAAAAGAGAGATATAATTACCATCTACATCTGTAACTCTATAGGTTTTTACATCCTTGTGATATACATCTACATCTGTTACCTGCTCAAACTGCAGCCCAAAGAGACGTGTTGCTACTTCAAACACACCATTTATTACATTTTCTAATTTAAAGTAAGGTTTGAGTTGCTCGTCATCAAGGTTAAAGAGTTCTTTCTTTAGTTTTTCAGAATAATAAGCACCATCCCATTTTTGAAGTGTGTCTATACCATCTTGTGCTTTTGCAAAATTTTCTAATTGTGCAAACTCTCTCTCTGCTGCAGGTTTTGCTTTTTCTAAGAGTTCGTTTAGAAAATCTTTAACCTTAGCTGGCGTTTGTGCCATACGTTCTTCAAGTACAAAATGGGCGTGCGTGTCATAACCTAGTAGCTGTGCACGCTCGTGACGTAGGTTTACAATCTCAATGACGTTTTTTTGATTATCGTACTCATTACCTTTAAAGGCTTTACTGCCAAAGGCAAGAGAAAGCTCTTTACGTAGCTCACGATAATCTGCATATTTCATAAAGGGAATGTAGCTAGGGTAGTCAAGTGTTACTACCCAGCCTTCTTTATTTCTAGAAGCTGCTTCTGCTGCAAAGGCTTCTTTTGCACTTGCAGGGACTCCAGCAAGATCTTCTTCATTTGTGAGGTGAAGCTCGTAGCTGTTTGTTTCTGCCAAGATATTTTCGCCAAAACTGAGTTTTAATTTTGCGAGAGCTGTATCAATTTCGCGTAAGCGTGATTTTTTATCTTCAGGTAGGTTTGCTCCATTACGAGCAAAACTTTTATATTTTTTTTCTAGCAACGTTTTTTCTTCTACAGAAAGATCCAAATCATCTTTCTGGGCGTATATACTTTTAATACGCTCAAACAGTGTCTCGTTGAGAGTAACATCATTGCTAAAAGCGGTAAGAAGTGGCGATACTTCTTGTGCTATTTTTTGAATAGCCTCAGAGGTCTCTGCGCTATTAAGGTTAAAAAATACACTAGAAATACGATCTAGTTGTTGTCCAGAATAGTCAAGAGAAGCAATCGTATTTTGAAAGGTAGGTGCCTCAGTGTTATTTGTAATAGCATCTATCTCATTACGATTTATTTGTATCGCTTCTATAAAGGCTGGCTTAAAGTGCTCGTCCTTAATAGTATTAAATGGAGCTTCATTAAAGTCTTGTAAAAGTGGATTAGATGTAAGTGACATATGTGCTTTGAAAATTAGAATTCGTTATAAATGAGTGTTTTATCGAAAAAAATATGCGTTTTATCGATATATGCAATAATTTTTATATGTTAGCAGCCTCTATTTGAAATAGATATATATTTGAGAAAATATGAAATTGATTTCCCCCAATCGATGTAGATATTAAAAAGGTTTGATTAATATTTAGAATGGTTAATAAATACAGTATCAATCCCCCACAACTGCATTGATAAAGACCGCTCGTAAGAGCGGTCTTTTTTTATTTTATGCTTTTTGCGCCTTCTATAACTTTTTGCTTGAGGCCTTCTTTATAGGCAAGCATTTTATCTTGTAGTTCGGTATCTCTTGCGCCTAGAATTTGTGCTGCAAGTATTCCAGCATTTTTTGCGCCATCTAGTGCCACTGTTGCGACAGGTACTCCTCCTGGCATTTGTAATATAGAGAGCACAGAGTCCCATCCATCTATAGAGTTGCGAGACTTAACTGGTACGCCTATCACTGGTAATGGTGATAAAGAAGCAACCATACCTGGGAGGTGAGCAGCGCCACCAGCACCAGCTATAATTACATTTATGCCACGCGTATGTGCATTTTTACTATAATCAAAAAGTTTATCTGGTGTGCGGTGTGCACTTACGATGTCTACCTCTATATCGATATCCATCTCTTTTAAGAAGTCTATAGCTTCTTGCATTACTGGGAGGTCACTCGTGCTTCCCATTATGATTCCTACTTTCATCGTGTTTGATTTATTGTGCGATTACTTTTATGCTTCCTTTTACCTTTTCGGCTACAGTTCTTGCTTTTTCTATATTGTGATCTACAATAGTTACGTGACCCATTTTTCTAAAAGGGCGCGTCTCCTTTTTACCATAAATATGAGGGGTTACCCCGTCCATACCCATTATATGCTCTATGTTTTCATATTTTACTGGGCCAGTATAGCCTTCATCTCCTACTAGATTTACCATTACAGAAGCAACTTTACTATCTGTATTGCCTAGCGGTAGATCTAAAATGGCTCTGAGATGCTGCTCAAACTGGTTTGTAAAACTTCCTTCTATACTGTAGTGACCACTATTATGTGGTCTTGGAGCTACTTCATTTACAAGAATTTCATCATTTTCTGTCTGAAACATTTCTACAGCAAGTAAGCCCACGTGACCAAAGGCATTAGAAACCTTCTCTGCAATATCTCGTGCTTTTTGAGCTACGGTCTCATCTATACGAGCTGGGCAGATAACATACTCCACTTGGTTTGCCTCTGGATGAAACTCCATCTCTACCACAGGGTAGGTTTTAACCTCTCCAGATACATTGCGAGCTACTATTACGGCCAGCTCATTTTTAAATGGGATCATCTTTTCGGCTATGCAAGGTACTTCTGGTAAAGTGTCGAGATCACTTGCGGTGCGCACTACAGATACCCCTTTGCCATCATAGCCTCCTGTACAAGATTTCCAAATAAATGGCAGATTGTCTAGCCATTGTGGAGATTCTTTTACCGCTTTCGCGAAAGCGTACTTCTCATAACTTGCCGTCGGGATGTTGTGCTTTTTATAAAAATCTTTTTGAACTCCCTTATCTTGTATATTACGTAAAACCGAAGGCTGAGGGTATACCTTTATGCCTTCTTTTTCTAAAGTTTCGAGAGCATCTATATTTACACTCTCAATCTCAAAGGTGAGCACATCTACCTTACGGCCAAAGTTAAGTACCGTCTCATAATCCATAAGACTACCTTGTGTAAAATGGTTACAGGCAACTTTACTGGGAGCCTCATTACTGGGGTCTAGTACGTAGGTCTGTATGTCGTACTTGCGGGTGTCGTAAAGCATCATTTTACCTAGTTGACCACCACCTAAGATGCCTAATTTAAATTGAGAAGAGAAGTAATTTTTCATAGCATATAAGTTTTCGCGAAAGCGAAAAATAGTGGTTCAAAAATACAAAATCGTCTGAGAGTAACTCATAATTATGTATTCATATCGAGATAGCTATAAGGACTGATTTTCAAATACTATCTTTGCCCTTTATTATTTATGAAAAATACAATTACACTTCACGACCTAACGTTTGAAAAATCTATTTCAAAAACAGATGTGCAACACGCTGTAAATGGTGTGGCTGTGCGTCTTAATGAAGATTACAGAGGCAAGCGACCAGTGTTTCTTACAGTGCTTAATGGTGCTTTTTTATTTAGTGCAGAGCTCATAAAAAAGTTTGACCACGAGTGCGAGATGAGCTTTATCAAGGTGGCTAGTTATGATGGAACACAGCAAAGCGATGAGATTCATACCGTAATGGGGGCAGAGCCATCACTAAAAGGACGAGATGTAATCGTAGTAGAAGATATAGTAGACTCTGGTAATACCATAGAGACTATTATAAAAATACTTGAACAAGAAGAGGTGGCGTCATATCGTATAGCCTCACTTTTATATAAACCAGAAGCTTATAAGAAACCGTATAAGGTAGATTATATAGGCCTGGAAATTTCTAATGATTTTGTGGTAGGGTTTGGTCTAGATTATAATGGTCTAGGGCGTAACCTCACATCAATATATAAACTTAAAAAAACTCATATGACCAATCTGGTTTTATTTGGCCCTCCAGGTGCCGGTAAAGGAACACAAGCCGAAGTTTTAAAAGAGAAGTATGACCTAGTACATATAAGTACTGGTGATGTTTTTAGATACAACATAAAAAACGCTACAGAACTTGGAACACTGGCAAAGTCTTATATAGACAAAGGTCAGTTAGTGCCAGATACTGTTACGATAGATATGCTTAGTGCAGAGGTAGAGAAAAATGCAGATGCAAAAGGATTTATTTTTGACGGTTTTCCACGTACAGAAGCTCAGGCAGATGCTCTTGCAACATTACTAGCTTCAAAAAATACAGAGGTTGCAGGTATGGTTGCATTAGAGGTAGATGATGAGGTGCTTGTACAGCGATTACTTGAGCGTGGTAAAACTTCTGGTCGTGCAGATGATGCAGATGAGGATGTGATACGTAATCGTATAAAAGTATATTATGCAGAGACAGCAATCTTAAAAGGATACTACGAGAAGCAAGATAAGTACCACGGAGTAGATGGGGTAGGTAGTATAGAAGAGATTACTGCAAGATTAAGTGACGTGATTGACACGTTATAGATTAGTGAAGAACTAATCATTACAATTAAATATAAAGGCTAGCTGAAAGATGACTGAAGGAAATTTTGTAGACTATGTAAAGATTCACACAACCTCTGGTAATGGAGGATCTGGATCTGCGCACTTACACCGCGAAAAGTTTATAGAAAAAGGAGGCCCAGACGGGGGTGATGGTGGTCGTGGTGGACATATTATAGTGCGAGGTAACTCAAACTTATGGACACTTATACACCTTAAATTTAAACGTCACTTGAGAGCTGGTCACGGAGGTAATGGTGCAAAGTCAAGATCTACTGGCCTAGATGGAGAAGATACCTATATAGACGTGCCTCTAGGTACCACCATAAAAGATACAGAGACAGATAAAGTCTTGTTTGAAATCACAGAGGATGGTCAAGAGTTTATCGCTGCCGAAGGTGGTATGGGAGGTCGTGGTAACTGGCACTTTAAAAGTAGTACTAACCAGACACCTAGATATGCACAACCAGGTATAGATGGTTATGAAGTCTCACTTACTTTGGAGCTTAAAGTTCTGGCAGACGTAGGTCTGGTAGGTTTTCCTAATGTAGGGAAGTCTACATTACTAGCATCTATCACAGCGGCCAAACCAAAAATCGCAAATTACGAGTTTACCACTCTTAAGCCTAATTTGGGTATTGTAGAGTATCGCGATTACAGGTCATTTGTAATGGCAGATATACCAGGTATTATAGAAGGAGCCTCAGAGGGTAGAGGGATAGGTCACCGGTTTTTACGCCACATAGAGCGTAACTCTACATTGCTCTTTATGATTCCGGCAGATGCAGATAGTATTTCAGAACAATATGAGATTTTGCTCAATGAGCTCAAAAAGTATAATCCAGAAATGCTCGACAAGAGTAGAATGATTGCTATTACAAAGAGTGATATGCTGGATGATGAGCTTAAGGGAGAGCTTTCTGAAGAGCTTGATAGAGAACTTCCTATTCCCTATTTATTTATCTCTGCGGTTGCACAACAAGGTCTTGTAGAACTTAAAGACGCCCTGTGGAAAATGATGAATGAGTAGTTAAGAACTAACAAAATATAATAATCCGTATAAACCTTTGTTATCTTTATGCAAAACAAAGATTTATGCGGATTTTTTTATACCTCATTATATGTGCGCTACTCACGAGTTGCGGGACAACATTTGTAGACTATGATTATGATACAAAGGTAGACTTCTCAAAGCTCTCCTCTTATAATTATGACTTCTCTGAAGCAACTGGACTGCTGGAATTTGATGAGCGTAGAGTGGTGAAGTATACAGATAGTATACTGCAATCTCGCGGTTATATTAAGACGGAGACTAATGACTTTTTTATAAAAATCACATCAGAAGAGTATGAGACAAGCTCTAGAAACACCTTAGGCGTAGGTGTAGGAGGCGGCGGAGGTACTGTAGGTGTAGGTGTGAGTGGCGGCATACCCATAGGCGGTCCAGAGCGACACCTCAAGATGGTTGTTACTGTTTATAGAGCATTAGGTAATCAACCCACGGTATGGGAGGCTATAAGTGAGAGCGATATTAAAGTAAACGCAAAACCTGATAAACGGGATGCTCATTTTAAAAAGCTTGTAGAAAAAATTTTTAACAAATTTCCGCCAGAGCAGTAATTGTACTTTGGCACCATAATGGTATATATTTGATTAAAATAATATGATGAAAAAGTGGTTTATTATTCTATTGTTTCCTGTAGCGCTTTGTGCTCAGAATGGGAGTGATAACGCTTTCGCGAAAGCGGAAACCTATTTTAAACAATCTAAGTACAAACTTGCAAAGCCGCTCTTTTTAAATTATTTAAAAACACATCCTAAAGACCCTCAAACTCTAGAATATCTAGGAGATATAGAAGGATATGCAAAAAACTGGGATGGAGCAATTCCTTATTACGAAAACCTAGTAGAAAAGTATCCAAACAACGCAAACTATCATTATAAATATGGGGGTGTACTGGGTATGAAAGCGCTCGCTGTAAACAAGCTGAGAGCTGCTACAATGATAGGAGACATAAAAGAACAATTTGAAACTGCAGCGACACTAGATCCATCACATATAGAAGCACGCTGGGCTCTTGTAGAATTTTATATTCAAATACCAGGTATAATAGGCGGTAGCGAGGCAAAAGCAAGAAAATATGCAGACCAGCTACTAGATATCTCAAAAGTAGATGGATATCTCGCTCACGGCTATATTGCAGAGTATAATGATAAACCTAAGCAAGCAGAGTACAATTATATAAAAGCTGTTGAGATAGGTGGTTCTGTTACTTGTTATGCAAAATTACAAGAGCATTATGAGAAGAATAATGAACCACAAAAAGCCTTTGAAACGGCTTATGAGGCACAACAAAAACACGCCCAAGAAAACAGGTTGCAGTATCAGCTAGGTAAGGTGGCTGGACAGTACGGTATAGGGCTTGATCAAGGTATTACAGGTTTACATCATTATATAAAATACCACTCTGCGGCAGATGGTGTACCTAAAGATTGGGCATACCTACGTCTTGCTCAAATCTACAAGCATAAAGGTGATAAAGAAAAAGCAGAGCAGTGGATTAATAAAGCACTTGCTAGTAGGTCAGATTTTAAAGAGGCTCTGCAAGAGCGCAAAGCCATTATGAATTTATAATACTAAGGCAGTAGCGCAGGATTTATGTCACCTACATTTTCCTTAAGATAGCGCTCTATAAAAGTGTCTGTAAAGTGCTCACTTCCTAGTAAGTTTGCAGCTTGTAATTGCGACTTTATATCCAGCGATTGATATGCTTTGAGGTAATCTAGTGAGAGTGCTTTATAGCTATAATGCCAGGGCTCATATTTAAAACCTTTTCTGTCATAAGTGTCTGTGTAGACTAGGTAAAAGCCAAAACTATTTGCGTGTACATCCATCCATTCTTTAAACTTACAGAAGGGACCACTTCCGTGAAATTTTGACGGAACCAGTAATCCGCTAGTAACTCCTGGTGTGGCGTCTACAATATCTATATCTGTCCCCCAGTGATGCCTTGAGGTGCCAGGTATGGTAGAGTACTCAATAATTTTATTGATGGTTGCAAGGTGGCTTAGACCGCTTTCGCGAAAGCGTTTATACTTACGTTCCCATATTCTGTTTTGATGATTATAGTCTCTGTAGCTTGACACTACTTGAAATTTTATACCATCTTTAAGAGCAGCGGCTTTCATCTCTTCAAAAGCGATGGCGGCTTCTGGTCTAAGTCTATAAGTTGAAGTCTTGGTGAGCAGAGGTGAACCTTTGCCTAGTAGCTCATCTCTGTCTGTCATCTCCAGTATTGCTGCCCTAGCCGTAAGTGGGAGGGAAGCAGCAACTATACCTAGTACTGTGAGTTTTGAAAATGATCTTCTATTCATAAGAGCTGCTTTTTCATTCTATAATGAGGTCCTACTTTAGGAATATCAAACAAGGTGCCATCTACTTGATAACCTAGGTTTTTATAAAACTGTAAAGCAACAACTCGGGCATTAAACCATAGTAGTGTTTTACCTTTTTCTTTAAGTAGCGTCTCACCTCTTTTTAATAGGAGTTCTGCAATGCCTTTTCTTCTATATTCTGGTAAAACCGCCATTCCTCTTAGTCTAAATTGTGCGCCAGTAAAGCCCTCGTGACTGTCATCCATAAAACTCGCAACGCCTATAATGTCATTATTATGAAACATACCCAGGTGAAAGGTACTTGCCTGCTCATCTGCCTCCATATAGACATCTTCTAATGGGCGCCCTTTTCTCAAAACTGGATGCCGTACGGGCCAGGTTTCTTTGGCGTTTATTTCTTTGAGTTGATAAGCATCATTTTTAAGATGATATAACCTGGTAGGCATATCGTGATGTGTGATATTGTTTACAAAAACAAAGTTTAGCTTTTTTAAAACCTTTTGAGAAGCGGTATTGTTGTTATGAGTTCTCGCTATTATATAGGGTAGGTTAAGTTCTTTAAAAGCATAGCTTATGCAGGCTTCACTAGCCTCGGTTGCATAGCCTTGATTCCAGTACTTTTCAAAAAACCTAAAGCCTAGATCTACCTGGCGATTATCTTGATTAAACTTAAGGCCACACCAACCTAAAAAAATATTGTCACTCTTGCGTGTTACTGCATACCTCCCTAAACCTGTTTGAGTCGTAGTATGAGCTTTGTGGTAGACTGTTGTAATATAGTTTTTTATAAAGGCTTGTGCTTCTTCTATGTTTTTAAAAGGAGCATCACCTGTATATTTAATTACCTCTAGATTTGTATTAAGGGCGTAAAGGTTTTCTGCATCTTGTGATGTAAATGGTTTAAGATACAAACGTTTTGTCTCGAGCACAGTCATTATGCCAGTACATCTTTATAATCTGGGTTACGATCAAATTGAACTTCGGCAAAGGGGCAAAGTGGATTTATTTTTAACCCTCTCTCTCTTGCAAAATCAACAGTGTGAGCCACAAGCCTTGATGCAAATCCTTTGCCTTCTTCTGGTATTTTGGTTTCTGTGTGGTCTATCGTGATTACTGAATCTCTATCTTTTGAGTAAGCGAGTTCTGAGATGATACCATTATCTCCCTTCATATAAAAAACACCTCTATCTTCTCTTTCTTTATGCTGGATATTCATATCTCTCCTTTTTCTGTTAAAGGTTGAAATATAGATTAAAGTGTTCTAGCAATGAGTGATTTTAGGAAAAATTTAGCGGTTTATGTAAAATGCACCGGCTTGATCTTTTTGATCTTTAAGTTTAAGGACATAGTAATAGGTTCCTACAGGTAGTTTGTTATCTTCTGCAATAGTGACTCTTCCTTGTGAAGTTCCATCAAAAGAGTTGTCATAGTTTTTCATACTAAAAACTTCTACACCCCATCTATTAAAGATAAACAGTTCATTATCTGGACTAGTTTCAAGACCTTCTATCACAAAGGTTTCATTTATTCCATCTCCGTTAGGAGAGAAGAATGTATAGACATTTATACCACTCCCAGCTTTGAGAACAGATCCAAGTGTGTATGCCGAAAAGTCGTTAGGATCAAAAAGCTCAGAAGTAATCTCGCCATTTATCTCATTACCAGAAAAACTAGCATTTCCCAAATTCACCCATCTATTTAAAACATTAGAAAAGCCTACAACACGCAGTGAGCTCAAGCCATCTGTAAGTACCGGCACTTGAGTATCTTCATCCCAAGTAAGTTTTGCTTGTACTGGTAGCGGCGCGTTCAAATCCCAATACTCATTAGGATCTATAATAGACAATGTGTTTTCAAACAGGTCTGTGTTAAATGATCCAGGTAATGTACTAGGAGTGTCTGGATCTTCAAAAAAGTATGCAGCTTGATAAGTAGTTATTGCAGGGTTGAGAGGAATCACCGTAAGCTGGCGAATTTTAAAGTCATCTCCTATAGGAAAGTCAAATTCTAGGTTACCTTGATTTGTAACATAACCATCTACGTGATTACTATCGCTTTCACCCAGATAGATCGCATTGTTTGTGAAGTCAAGATTAATACCAAGGTCTTCACGAGGAGTGGTAATTCTACCGTTTATAAAATCTAGTAGGCTAGTGACTCCTACAGATACTTCAAAGTTGAGGTCATTTGGCACGTCAACTTCCATATTGAAGAATACAGGCTTGTTATTACCTAGTACAAAAAGTTCTTCAGTTGGATTGTAAAAGCCAGCGAGACCAAGATTGTTATCAAAATCACCGTCATTGATTAAATCCCCGTGAAAACCAATCGCGCCGTCTTGATGAATCTGGATATTTCCAAAGTTGTGTAGGGATTCTTGCGCTTTCGCGAAAGCGTTACAAAGAACAATGAAAGCAACTATAAGTCTAATTTTCATAATATTATAGTTTTGTTATTGAGGCATTAGTAAAAACGGCATTTAAATTTTGACCTCCTGCGTTGAGAACATATTGAAAATTTATAATGTCATTTGCATTAAAGCTATAGGAAATAGTTCCAGAAGAACCCCAGTAGTCTCTGCTAGGTAAGGTTACAAAACCTCTAGAAAGATAACCTATAAGATTACCATTTTGTCTAGCTGCTAAGATATATTTTGTATTTCCGGCTGGCATATTGCTGGTAGATAACGATGCAGATAAGGCATAAACTCCATCTTGCTCTATTCGTATTTCTGAATTTCCGACCACGGTAAATAAATCTTGGTCATTAGTCTGTATATGAGCGCTGGTAAGGGGCAAGTCAAAATAGGTGTTTGTTGCTGTTGGAAGAATTCCATTACCTCCATTTCTATTTAAAACAATTGTTCCCTTTTGACTACTTTGTAAAGTTTGCCACGCAACACCGTCATAAATTTTTAACCTATCTAGAGTAGTGTCATAAACAACCATCCCTTCTTTTGCCTCTGTTATGGCTTCAATATCTACTGTTGTAGCTTGATTAACACGCAGTAGGAGCTCTGCATTAGGAACTTGTGCGTTAGTAAAAGTGATAGCGCTTAATGCAAGCAAAACAAATAGTGCACAGTGTTTAAGAGTACCTCTTTTAGATTTTAGAATATTTAAATTTAAGCTCAAAGTGAACATCATAATTTGTTCTTTCTTAATAGAAAGTTTATTTCTTAGCATAGAAGTAGGCTGCTCGTGATATGTTGTGTTATATCTCATTATTTATAAGCTGTGTATAAAACTAGTAGCGCCTCATTATTAACATCGTCAGGTTGTACGTCCACCAATGGGTTTGTGCTGTTTGCAGTAATTGTACCATTTGTATAGTTTACAGTAATAGTAAACCCATCTGTAGTAAAGGAGGTAAATGCTCCTTCTATTTTACCTAGACTACTACCATTTTGATCACCGTACCGTATACCTATACAGTTGCTACTGCTGGCATATCTAGAGTTGTCATTTATAGAATTTCCGTGTCCTCCAGAATACATCACTTGTTGCGTTATTGTGCCGTCATCATCTCTTGCAAACCCTTTCATTGACCCAAAAGAGTTGTCAATTCCTCTATCATTGTTTCCTATGCCATTATCAGAATCAATATCCCGACTCTCTACATTTGCTGCCGCCGAAAAGGTTACCTGTGATGGCGTAAATGGAATGTCGCTTACTGTGACCACTCCTTCGCCAGAAATGATAAACCATCCAGTGTATATATTCTTCTCCGTAAGAAGTTCCAAAAACCCATTATTTGTATATTCAAAAATCCTATTTTGATTTGTATTATAAACGAGCATACCAATCTCTAGATCTGCGGGATCGTATGCGTCAATCTCTAACTGTGATGCCTTTTGTACATTAACTAAATATGCAGGGTCTGTGGTTTGCGCTTTCGCGAAAGCGTAAACAAACACAAGAAGTATAGTTATATAAAAGGGGTTGCGTTTCATAGTAATTTTATTCGTATGCTGTAAATAGAACAATTACAGATTCATCTAGTATGTCATTTTGTACTGCCGCCGAACCTGTCGTGCCTAGTGTGTACGTTACATTAAGATTAAATCCATTTCCAGTAAAGCTTGCCATAGATGCAGAGATAACACCTAGATTACTTCCGTTATTGTTAGTATATCTTAAGCCTATGCACTGTGTATTATTAGCATATCTAGATATGTTATTTATAGAGCTACCACTTCCGCCAGAAAATATAACCGCCTGTGCAATAGGGCTACCTGCACGCGCAAACCCATTCATTGCTCCAAACGTGTTTTCTAGTAAACCAGTATTATTTGCTCCTAGCGCATTGTCATCATTAATGTTAAACGAACCTATGTTAGGATGTGCCTTAAAAGTAACCTGCGACGGTTGGAATGGAATGCCTACAATAGCCTGAGTATATGTCCCGGTAGTGGTAAGTATTGTATTATCTATTATAAAAAAACCAGTATAGGTACCTGATGGCCCTACGGGTCCTTGTGGTCCTGTTGCTCCATCTGTACCTGCTGGTCCAGCCGGTCCTTGAGGTCCCGTTGCTCCGTCTGCACCTGCGGGACCTGCTGGTCCTTGAGGTCCCGTTGCTCCGTCTGCACCTGCGGGACCTGCTGGTCCTTGTGGTCCTGTTGCTCCGTCTGCACCTACAGGTCCTGCTGGTCCTTGAGGTCCTGTTGCTCCGTCTGCTCCTGCCGGTCCTTGAGGTCCTGTTGCTCCGTCTGCTCCTTTAGGTCCTACTGGTCCTTGTGGTCCTGTTGCTCCATCTGCTCCTGCCGGACCTGTTGGTCCTTGGGGTCCTGTTGCTCCGTCTGCACCTGCCGGACCTATTGGTCCTTGTGGTCCTGTTGCTCCGTCTGCTCCTGCCGGACCTAATGGTCCTTGTGGTCCTGTTGCTCCGTCTGCTCCATCTGCTCCTGCCGGTCCTATTGGTCCTTGTGGTCCTGTTGCTCCATCTGCACCTGCCGGTCCAGCTGGTCCTTGAGGGCCAACAATACCTACAGTTACAGGAATGTTATTTTCATTTGTATATGTAGCAGTTCCATTGCCATTATCTACGAGTGTAGTAACAGTTTCAGAAACGTCAACTTCAGTCAGTATTGCCAAAAATCCTGAGGCCGTATATTCAAATATGCGGTTTACATCCGTATTATAGACTAACATTCCTATTTCCAGATCTGCTGGGTCATAAGCGTCTATTTCTGACTGTGATGCTTTCTGCACATTTATTAAATATGCGGGGTCTGTGGTTTGCGCTTTCGCGAAAGCGATCACAGAGATAAACAGAATAAATAATATTTTTTTCATAATAGGGGTAGGGGATTAAAATCCTGGAATGGTTAATACTGTAAACATAAATTCTGAGTTGAAGAATGCACGGTCAGAACCACCATTGTCATTATCTCCAATGTTAACTGTAAATCCAGCTCCAGATTGTGCCGAGTATGATATACCTGGATCATCATTTCCTGCGCCTGCTCTTCCTGGCTGGCTTAACTGAATGATATAATTTGCATTAGGTAGTGCAGTGGTAAATGTTACTCTGTACGTTCCTGTGCCAGTATTTACTACAGTCGCATTAAAAAGTGCTCCACCACCAGCAGCACCCACTTTTCCTACTGAATAAACCGTAGGAGCGACTGCCATAAATGCTCCACCATCTGTTCCGACAGAGAGTGCATTGTCTGCATCTGCACTTACAACCTGAGCCGTAAAAGGATTACCAGCCTTATCAGTATAGGTAATCTCTCCGG
Organism: Dokdonia donghaensis DSW-1; assembly: GCF_001653755.1. Taxonomy (GTDB): domain Bacteria; phylum Bacteroidota; class Bacteroidia; order Flavobacteriales; family Flavobacteriaceae; genus Dokdonia; species Dokdonia donghaensis. Next base: position 1,405,266 of record NZ_CP015125.1, read on the forward strand.
TGGCTGTGGCATCTGTGGTAGTAGGGGTGTCGTCTTGTGCAAAAGTTGTAACTGTTTCTGCTGCGGCATCTGCCCATTCTGTGCCTGTTGCAGTAGCTGTTAGTACTTGTCCTACTGTTCCAGGTAAATCATTTTCGTCAAGTACAGGCCCGTCAAGGTCTAAAGTTTCATTAATTGTTACTGTTGTTGCGTTACTAGTCTCATCAATATTGATTGCTTCTATTCCTCCAACGGTTAATCCAATTTCATCTGCCGCAGGACTGTACATTCCTGTATTTGTGTCATCTGTAAATCTATACGCAGGTTCGCCAGCATTACCATCAGAATTTAAAAAACCTGCAGAACGAATAGCTCCCGTTACTTGTAGCTTGTTATCTGGTGTATTAGTACCAACTCCCAAACTATTATTTGTAGCATCCCAAAATAACTGGTCATTATCTTCAGTAGGAGTTTCGTCTGCTCCTGCAAAGAAAATAGAACCTTCAGTTCCTGTATGTTCTAGTGAGCTTAAATCTACTGGGTTTGGAGTGCCAGTTTCATCTATAAACTCTAACTCGTTTGTAGTATCGTCAAAGGTTAGTGAAGTAACTGTCTCTTCAATAGCAAAAGGAGTTGCACCTTCATTGTTATATGTTCCAATAAGATTTGTATTTGTAGCAGTGTTTAAATCTGTTACATCAGTAACTGTTTCCTCTGCTGTTACATCTACAAATAATGCTCCGTCTGTTCCTGCGGTGATGTTGTTATCAGTATCTGCTGATATTAGGTTCACATTAGCATTTGTAGCATCTTCGTTTGCGTATGTAAGTTCTCCTGCAGCGATTGCTAGTTCCGTTACTGTTTCTTCTTCTGAAACATCTACAAATAATGCTCCGTCTGCACCCGCAGTGATGTTGTTATCTGCGTCTGCTGATATTAGATTCACATTAGCATTAGTTGCATCTTCGTTTGCATAGGTAAGTTCCCCTGCAGCGATTGCTAATTCAGTTACTGTTTCTTCTATAGCAAAAGGAGTAGCATCCTCATTGTTATATGTTCCAATCAGGTTTGTGTTTGCAGCAGCATTTAGATCTGTAACATCGGTTACTGTTTCTTCAGCCGTTACATCTACAAACAATGCTCCGTCTGTTCCTGCAGTGATGTTATTATTTGCATCTGCTGATATTAGATTCACATTAGCATTAGTTGCATCTTCATTTGCGTAGGTAAGTTCTCCTGTTGCAATAGCTAGTGCTGTTACAGTCTCGTTGATATTTACTGGTGTAGCTGTTGGATCTTCATTAGCGTATGTTGCGATAGTATTTCCTGTTGTTGCTGTTGCAGTTACGGTAGTGACTGTTTCATTGATAGCAAAAGGATCACCTTCTTCATTGTTATATGTTCCAATGAGGTTTGTGTTTGTAGCAGTGTTTAAATCTGTTACATCAGTAACTGTCTCATCAATTTCAACTGCTGTTCCATCTGCGTTTGTTACTGTTGCGATAAGGTTACCTGCAATGACATCTGTGATTGCGACACCGTTAGTATCAATAATTACATCAGATCCATCATTATTTGTGAATGTGTATGTTCCGTCTGCATTATCTGTGATGTCAGCTTTAGCTACAGTGATTGTTGCACCTGCTTCGTTTGTGAAAGTAACGTTTCCGTCAGTTTCATCAGAGATAGTAGTAACTGTTTCTGCAATTGTAAAAGACGTTGCGTCTTCTGCGTTATAGGTAGCAATGGTGTTTGTAATTGCCGCTGCATTTAAGTCAGTAACGTCTGTGATGGTTTCGTCAATTTCAACTGCTGTTCCATCTGCGTTTGTTACTGTTGCGATAAGGTTACCTGCAATGACATCTGTGATTGCGACACCGTTAGTATCAATAATTACATCAGATCCATCATTATTTGTGAATGTGTATGTTCCGTCTGCATTATCTGTGATGTCAGCTTTAGCTACAGTGATTGTTGCACCTGCTTCATTTGTGAAAGTGACGTTTCCGTCAGTTTCATCAGAGATAGTAGTAACTGTTTCTGCAATTGTAAAAGACGTTGCGTCTTCTGCGTTATAGGTAGCAATGGTGTTTGTAATTGCCGCTGCATTTAAGTCAGTAACGTCTGTGATGGTTTCGTCAATTTCAACTGCTGTTCCATCTGCGTTTGTTACTGTTGCGATAAGGTTACCTGCAATGACATCTGTGATTGCGACACCGTTAGTATCAATAATTACATCAGATCCATCATTATTTGTGAATGTGTATGTTCCGTCTGCATTATCTGTGATGTCAGCTTTAGCTACAGTGATTGTTGCACCTGCTTCATTTGTGAAAGTAACGTTTCCGTCAGTTTCATCAGAGATAGTAGTAACTGTTTCTGCAATTGTAAAAGACGTTGCGTCTTCTGCGTTATAGGTAGCAATGGTGTTTGTAATTGCCGCTGCATTTAAGTCAGTAACGTCTGTGATGGTTTCGTCAATTTCAACTGCTGTTCCATCTGCGTTTGTTACTGTTGCGATAAGGTTACCTGCAATGACATCTGTGATTGCGACACCGTTAGTATCAATAATTACATCAGATCCATCATTATTTGTGAATGTGTATGTTCCGTCTGCATTATCTGTGATGTCAGCTTTAGCTACAGTGATTGTTGCACCTGCTTCATTTGTGAAAGTGACGTTTCCGTCAGTTTCATCAGAGATAGTAGTAACTGTTTCTGCAATTGTAAAAGACGTTGCGTCTTCTGCGTTATAGGTAGCAATGGTGTTTGTAATTGCCGCTGCATTTAAGTCAGTAACGTCTGTGATGGTTTCGTCAATTTCAACTGCTGTTCCATCTGCGTTTGTTACTGTTGCGATAAGGTTACCTGCAATGACATCTGTGATTGCGACACCGTTAGTATCAATAATTACATCAGATCCATCATTATTTGTGAATGTGTATGTTCCGTCTGCATTATCTGTGATGTCAGCTTTAGCTACAGTGATTGTTGCACCTGCTTCATTTGTGAAAGTAACGTTTCCGTCAGTTTCATCAGAGATAGTAGTAACTGTTTCTGCAATTGTAAAAGCCGTTGCGTCTTCTGCGTTATAGGTAGCAATGGTGTTTGTAATTGCCGCTGCATTTAAGTCAGTAACATCTGTTACTGTCTCCTCAATAACTTGATCGTTTCCTTCCTCATCTGTGTAGGTTGCAATTGTTTTCACGGAAGTGGCAGTGTTATCATCAGAAATTGAAGTTATAGTTTCTTCAATGTTAGAAATAGTGCCATCGGCTTCTGTTATGGTAGCTATTACTTGTCCGTCATTCACATCAGCAATTACAATACCGTTTGTGTTAATGGTAACGTCAGATCCATCATTATTAGTAAATGTGTAAGTTCCGTTTCCATTATCTGTGATATCTGACTTAGCTACTGTTTGTGGATCTCCATTTTCATCTGTATAAGTAATTAAACCATCCATTGCATCGGCAAATGTTGTTACAGTTTCATTAATATCTGTTGCATTTCCAGCAGCGTCTGTTATTGTTGCGATAGTATTACCTGCAACAGTATTTGTGATATCAAAACCATTGGTGTCAATTACTGTGGTTATTCCAGTTTCATCGGTATAGCCATAGGTTCCATTGCCATTATCAACTAGCGTTGATACAGATGTATCTGCGATAGTCGTTGTTGTTCCGCTTGCGTCTGTGAAGTCATATGTTCCGTCACCGTTATCTACTAAGGCTACAGTTCCTGCCGCTGCGTTTATTTCATCAATAGCATCTTGCACATTTGTTGCTACTAGCCCTGACGTTGTGTTGTCATATGGATTTGCAGAAGCATTTGTGTCGATTATTTGTGTTGCTCCTGTTTCATCTGTGTAGGTGTATGTTCCGTCTGCGTTGTCAACGAGTGTTGAGATAGAAGTATCTGCGATAGTCGTTGTTGTTCCGCTTGCGTCTGTGAAGTCATATGTTCCGTCTCCATTATCTACTAAGGCTACTGTTCCTGCCGCTGCGTTTATTTCATCTATAGCGTCCTGAACATTTGTTGCTACTAGCCCTGACGTTGTGTTGTCATATGGATTTGCAGAAGCGTTTGTGTCGATTACTTGCGTTGCTCCTGTTTCATCTGTGTAGGTGTATGTTCCGTCTGCGTTGTCAACGAGTGTTGAGATAGAAGTATCTGCGATAGTCGTTGTTGTTCCGCTTGCGTCTGTGAAGTCATATGTTCCGTCACCGTTATCTACTAAGGCTACAGTTCCTGCCGCTGCGTTTATTTCATCAATAGCATCTTGCACATTTGTTGCTACTAGCCCTGACGTTGTGTTGTCATATGGATTTGCAGAAGCGTTTGTGTCGATTATTTGTGTTGCTCCCGTTTCATCTGTGTAGGTATATGTTCCGTCTGCGTTGTCAACGAGTGTTGAGATCGAAGTATCTGCGATAGTCGTTGTTGTTCCGCTTGCGTCTGTGAAATCATACGTCCCGTCACCGTTATCTACTAAGGCTACAGTTCCTGCCGCTGCGTTTATTTCGTCTATAGCATCTTGCACATTTGTTGCTGCTAATCCAGATGTTGAATTGTCATATGGATTTGCAGAAGCGTTTGTGTCGATTACTTGCGTTGCTCCTGTTTCATCTGTGTAGGTGTATGTTCCGTCTGCGTTGTCAACGAGTGTTGAGATAGAAGTATCTGCGATAGTCGTTGTTGTTCCGCTTGCGTCTGTGAAGTCATATGTTCCGTCACCGTTATCTACTAAGGCTACAGTTCCTGCCGCTGCGTTTATTTCATCAATAGCATCTTGCACATTTGTTGCTACTAGCCCTGACGTTGTGTTGTCATATGGATTTGCAGAAGCATTTGTGTCGATTATTTGTGTTGCTCCTGTTTCATCTGTGTAGGTGTATGTTCCGTCTGCGTTGTCAACTAGCGTCGAGATAGAAGTATCTGCGATGGTCGTTGTTGTTCCGCTTGCGTCTGTGAAATCATACGTTCCGTCACCATTATCTACAAGTGCTACAGTTCCCGCTGCTGCGTTTATTTCGTCTATAGCATCTTGCACATTTGTTGCTGCTAATCCAGATGTTGAATTGTCATATGGATTTGCAGAAGCGTTTGTGTCGATTACTTGCGTTGCTCCTGTTTCATCTGTGTAGGTGTATGTTCCGTCTGCGTTGTCAACGAGTGTTGAGATAGAAGTATCTGCGATAGTCGTTGTTGTTCCGCTTGCGTCTGTGAAGTCATATGTTCCGTCACCGTTATCTACTAAGGCTACAGTTCCTGCCGCTGCGTTTATTTCATCAATAGCATCTTGCACATTTGTTGCTACTAGCCCTGACGTTGTGTTGTCATATGGATTTGCAGAAGCGTTTGTGTCGATTATTTGTGTTGCTCCCGTTTCATCTGTGTAGGTATATGTTCCGTCTGCGTTGTCAACGAGTGTTGAGATAGAAGTATCTGCGATAGTCGTTGTATTTCCTAAAACATCTGTGAAAGTATATGTGCCGTCATTATTATCTGTAAGCGTTACGTTTACGGAGTTTATTTGGTTTAAAATTTCATCTATAGCATCTTGAACATTTGTAGATACTAATCCAGATGTCGAATTGTCATACGGATTTGCAGAAGCGTTTGTGTCGATTACTTGCGTTGCTCCTGTTTCATCTGTATATGTATATGTTCCGTCTCCATTGTCTACTAGTGTAGATATTGAGGTGTCAGAAATAGTTATAGTAGTGCCACTTGCATCTGTAAATTGATAAGTCCCATCGCCATTATCTAGTAGACCTACCGTACCTATAGCAGCGTTTATTTCTTCGATAGCATCTTGAACATTTGTAGAAAGTAAACCTGTCCCTGTATTATCAAAACTATTACCCTCAGCTGAAATGTCTATCATTTGCGTTGCTCCTGTTTCGTCTGTATATGTGTACGTTCCATCTCCGTTATCTACTAAAGTGGAGATAGAAGTATCTGCGATAGTTGTGGCTGTTCCACTAGCGTCTGTAAAAACGTAAGAACCGTCGCCGTTATCTACAAGAGCTACTGTTCCTGCTGCTGCATTAATTTCGTCTATAGCGTCTTGCACATTTGTCGCAACAAGCCCTGATGTTGTGTTATCATAAGGATTTGAAGATGCCTGAGTGTTTATGATTTGCGAATTTCCATTTGCATCTGTATAAGTGTATGTTCCATCTCCATTGTCAATTATCATTGAAGCCATCTGACATAGACTTAGCCAGTTAGATCCATCATATTGATAAAAACAGCCCTCGTCTATATTAAAAACAAGACCTCCTGCAAGAGGAGTAATACTGTTCATTTGAGAAGTGCTAACTCTTGTTGCCACAAGAACCTTGCTCGTACTTTCAAGTTCGAGTAGCGATGCTGGATCTATAGTATTCGGATTATCACCTACCTTAACCTGACCAATGGCAGATATAGATAGTATGAGAAAACTTGTTAGGGTAAGTAGTTTTTTCATTTGAGGGATCATAAAATTAGCAATTTTCATTTTCGCGGAATTTACGCATTTACTTGTACAAATTTTGTTAAAAATATAGACGTAATGCAAAGCTTATTAGTTCTAATTTAGAATAAAATTTATTCTAGGCTCAAAGTTAAAATAAGGGCATTGTAAATCAGTAACTTTCAGACGAATCGCAGTTTTGTGTCGATGAAATGCAATATTTATAAAAATGTTGCATTCAAATATTTTTTAATTTTTTCCTTGTGTATCGTTTAAAAAGATTTATTTTTGCCTCGCTTTAATATTAAGGTTTGTTAGAAAAGCCTTTTGTTAATTACCATTTGAAGAACAATCTTCAATAAATGCGGGAGTAGCTCAGTTGGTAGAGCGTCAGCCTTCCAAGCTGAATGTCGCCAGTTCGAACCTGGTCTCCCGCTCAAAGAAAAAGCCCTGTATATCTACAGGGCTTTTTTTATTTTTATTTCGCGAAAGCGTAATCTATAATTCAATTGTAGACAAAGAGTCAATCTCATAAGGTTCTTTATCTTGTTTAAACACCCTAGCTGTGTGGTCACCCTGTAATGTAATTTGTTTACCCTTTACTCGTATCCAGCTTCCTTCTCGTATTCCTAACACTGGGACTGTATTGTAAATGTGGTATTCTTTAATACGTGTCTCTCGGGTTTCACCCATATGCGTAGAGTCTGTATCTGGATCTAGGTAATGCGGGTTTACATTAAAAGGTAAAACTCCCAATGTTTTAAAACTTGGCGGATAGGCAATAGGCATATCATTTGTAGTTTGCATCGTGAGGCCACAAAGGTTACTCCCAGCGCTTGTGCCTAGGTAGGAAGTGCCGTTTAAGATTACATCTCTGAGCGTGTGCATTACATCTAGTTTGTATAACTGGTTAACTAGAACAAACGTATTTCCTCCACCTGTAAATATACCTTGGGCAACCTTTAGGGCTTCTGTTGCGTCTTTATAAGTATGAAGGCCTCTTACAGAGATATTAATTTTTGAGAAAGCTTTTTGAGCAATAGCGGTATAGTCATCGTGAGTGATGCCGCCAGGTCTAGCATACGGTATAAATATAATCTCAGTTACATTATGAAATAACATTTTAAGTTCTGGAAGGAGATACTCTAAATAAGTGCCTCCGTAAATAGTAGAGGTGCTTGCGGCGATAATATTTTTTGGCATATGAATTCTTTATTCAAAAATACAAACTAGAGCAAGTAAAAGTGAATTAACAAAACATTAAACCTAAAGCGTAAAGAGCTGACCTATTTTTACAACACACATAAAACAGTATACTATCGCGAGACATTACATCTATATAATTCCCATATTGTTATGTATGAGTAGTTTACTCACTGCTCAAAATAGCTTAATGTTAGAAGGTAAAATTCTTAATGATAGTATTGAGGTTGCTTCCATAACAGTTGTAAATATTAATATGCGCGCGGGTACTGTTACTAATCTAGATGGGGTTTTTGAAATACCAGTGCGAGTAAATGACACGCTTAACATAAGTGCTGTGCAGTATGAGAGTAAGCGCATAATAATTACTCCAGTCATATATAAACGTATGAAACTCTCACTTTATCTCATACCAAAACTCAATGAACTAGATGAAGTTGTGATAAGTAATATTGATCTTACGGGTGATATAACTAAGGATCTCAAGGCAGTGCCACTTAAGAGGTTTATCTCGCCGTCATCTTTAGGTATACCAGAAAATGCAAAACCTACGATGACAGTAGAAGAGCGTAGAGTTTATAGTGCTACTGCAGGAGCTGGTCCACTAGGCTCCCTTATAAACGCCATAAGCGGGCGTACCAAAATACTAAAAAAGCATTTAAAAATTTCAAAATTTAAGATGATGGTTGAGCAAAATCATCAAACATTTTCTGATAGTACATATATGAAGTCTTTAAATATACCAGAAGACCTTATAGAAGATTTTGTATTCTATGTTTTTGAAGATAAAAAAGCCGTACGTTTATCAAATCAAGGCGACACAATGGCTATCTTAGATTTAATGTTACAAAAATCTACCGCATATTTGAAACGTAAGGAGCCTGAGGGCGTCTTACCTAATAAATCTACTAACGATGATTAAGTATATAAACTTCTGTTTGTTTTTTTTAATTTCCACAGTGTTATATTCTCAAGATGTAATAATGCTAGAGGGTCAAGTTCTTAATGATACTATAGATAAGGCAAATCTTACCGTGGTAAATATGACATTAAGAACAGGGACGATAACCTCACAAAACGGAAAATTTGTTATAAAAGCGAGGCTTAATGATACCATAAATGTGAGCGCAGTACAATATGAGCCTAGACAGTTTGTGGTAAATAATACGATGTTCAATAGAGGTAAAATTACCTTGTACTTAATACCAAAAATTACAGAGCTTGATCAAGTAACGATAAGTAATATAGATCTCACTGGTGATATAACAAAAGATGTGGGTACTACAGAATATGAGATAAAAATCACACCTACAGACTTAGGTATACCAGAAAACACAGCCCCGCCGCGCACGGTAGAAGAGCGTCGCTATTATACAGCTGTAACCAGTGGGGGAGGCATCCCGCTAGATGGACTCATAAACTCAATCACTGGCAGATTAAAAATGCTCAAAAAACATATTGAAATATCAAGGTTTGAAAAACTAGTGCAAGAAAGTAGGCACAGTTTTTCAGATAATGTGTATATGAATGAGCTAGCTATAAATAAAGAATCTATAGAAGATTTTGTGTATTATACCTTTGAAGACCCAAAGGCAAAAGAGCTCGTAGATACAGATAACGTCTTGGGATTGCTTGAGTTTATGATGAAAAAGTCTGCAGATTATAAAAAACTCAACCCACAAGATTAACTACTGGCACATTTATTGAAAATTTTATAGTACGCTTTCGCGAAAGCGTAAACCCATCATCTAAATTCATTATGAGAAAAGTTCTTTTACTATTTATAATCGCTCCATTGCTTATGGGAGCCTCATTGCATAAGTATTACCTCAGTGTTACAGATGTAGTGTATGACGAGCAAGAAAAATCCATACAAATGATATCGCGGTTATTTTATGATGATCTTGAAGCTGTGCTCCAAGAGCGTTATGATGAGACCATTGTAGTAGATGCAACCGCAAATCAAGAAAAACTGGACCTTTACCTAAATAAATACTTTCAAAAAAAGCTCATAATAACCGTAAATGGAGAAAGAAGACAGCTTCAGTTTTTAGGTAAGGAGTATGAAGATGATTATGTGGTTTGCTATGTAGAAATCACAGATATAGAGCTAATTAAAACATTTGAGATAGATAATGAGCTACTTATGGATTTGTTTCCAGACCAAAAAAATATGGTACATACTACTATAGGAAAGAACAAGAAAAGTTTTCTGCTTACTGCGGGAAATGCTAAAGGGTTGTTAAAATTTTAAAAATTATCCCAAAACACTGCTAAGGATGGCTATTTTTAGAGCTAAAACTAATTCAACACACTTATGATTCGTTACTCGTATATGCTGCTCGCAGCATTTTTACTTCTAGGCACAAGCGCTTTTGCTCAAGAAGAACAAACAGAAGAGCGTGCAATGGGGCACGAAAACACAAACAGGTTTAGACAACTTTACAATGAAATGTCTACACCTAACCAGTACAGAACAGCCTCTGGAGCGCCAGGTCACGCATACTACCAGAATAATGCAGATTACAAAATGCAAATAGAACTTAATGATGATACACACATCATTAATGGGTTTGAAACAATTACGTACACAAATAACTCTCCAGACGATCTTGAGTATCTATGGGTACAACTTGATCAAAACGTAAGAGAGAAAGATTCACCTGCCAAAGAGAAAAATGGTGGAGGAGTTGGAGCTGTATCGCAGCCAGGTTCTTTTGTGGGATCATATATGAAAAGTGAGCCTTTTGATGGAGGTTTTAAAATAGAAGAGGTAAAGTCTAATGGTCGTAATCTTAATCACACGATTAACTGGACGATGATGCGCATAGATATGCCACAGCCTCTCAAAGCTGGCGAGTCTTACACATTTTCTATAAAGTGGAACTATCTTATACCAGAACACACGGTAGATCGTGCTAGATCTGGTTATGAAACTTATAAAGACGGTAATAAAGGATATATCATCGCACAGTTCTTCCCAAGAATGGCAGTTTATAATGATGTAGAAGGATGGCAGAACTACCAGTTCTGGGGTAACGGGGAGTTTGCATTACCTTTTGGAGATTATGAAGTAGATATTACAGTACCAAAAGATCACTTACTTGATGGTACAGGTGAGATTGTAAACCTAAAAGATGTTTACAGTAAAGAAGAAATGAAGAGATGGGAGCAGGCAAAAAAATCTTATGATAAGCCTGTTATCATCCGTACTCAAGCAGAGGCAGAAAAAATGGCCGCAGGAAAAATGAAAGCAACACAAACGTGGAAGCTTAGAGCAAAAAACGTGCGTGACTTTGCATTTACATCATCACGTCGTTATATAATGGATGCACAGGCAGTAAAGTTTCCAGAGCGTGATGTAATGGCTATTTCTATCTACCCACCAGAAGGTAACCCATTATGGGAGGAGTACTCTACAAAAGCAATTGTACAAACACTAGATACCTACTCAAAGTATACTTTTAACTACCCTTACCCAAAGGCTATTTCTGTACACGCAAAAGGTCAAGGTATGGAGTACCCTATGATCTGTTGGAACTATGGTCGTCCTAACGAAGATGGAACGTACAGTGACAGAACAAAATTTGGTATGATCTCAGTAATTATACACGAGGTAGGTCATAACTACTTCCCTATGATTGTAAACAGTGACGAGCGCCAGTGGGGATGGATGGATGAAGGTCTAGATACTTTTATGCAATACCTTACAGAGCAAGAGTTTGGTCAAAACTATCCAGAAGCTATAAAAGGAAATGACGCATACCCATCAAGACGCGGAGCACCTTCTAAAATAGTAGGGTATATGAAAGGAAATCAAGAATATATAGCGCCTATTATGTCTAACCCAGAGAACGCTTTTAACCTAGGTGCAAATGCCTATGGTAAGCCAGCAACTGCTCTTAATATCTTAAGAGAGACTGTAATGGGGCACGATCTTTTTGATCACGCGTTTAAAACATATGCACAACGCTGGATGTTTAAACACCCTACACCAGAAGATTTTTTCCGTACGATGGAAGATGCATCTGCAGTAGATCTTGACTGGTTCTGGAGAGGATGGTTTTATAGTACAGAGGCTGTAGATATAGGTCTTAAAGATGTAAAGCAGTACTATGTTACAGATAAAGTAACAGAGGCTGGAAAGGCATTACTAGCTCGTTATGGTATTACAGATCCTAGTCAAATTCAAGCTATTTATGTAGTAGATGAAGATAGCCCAGAATTTACAGAAGATATGAGAGGTAAAGATATGCTAGAAGCATCACCTACCCTTAAAGAATATCTTATGGATAACTTTACTCCAGAAGAGCGCGCAAAGATCAGAACCCCTAAGTTTTTATACAAAGTAGTTTTTGAGAAGCCAGGAGGAATCCCAATGCCTATTATTGTTGAGTATGAATATGCAGATGGATCAAAAAAGAAAGTTACATACCCGGCACAAGTGTGGAGAAAGAATGATGCAGAGGTAAGTAAAGCAATAGCTTCAGATAAGGAAATTGTAAAAATTACAGTAGATCCAGATCTTGAAACAGCAGATATTGATACAGATAACAACAGCTGGCCTAAAGCAAAAAAGCTAGGTAAGTTTGATAAGTTTAAAAACAACGCAAAGGGTAACTAGTAACTAATACCTTTGTCACTATTTATAAAGCCGTTTCTCAATATTGAGAAACGGCTTTTTTATTACATAGACTACTTAAAGTATTAATAGTACAAGTGGCTGTAAACCATCTTAGCTCGTTTTAACAGAGCCTTTATATAGCTCTTTTTAATTGGGCTGTGGTTGCTAAGTCTATTGTGCTACTGTATTTGTGGAGCTTTTTAAGCTTTCGCGAAAGCGTAATTATAACCATCTAGTAAATAGTTCTTTTTACAGGAGACTAGTCTTTTAAAACTTGTAAGACATTCCAAATTGTGCACCTATATAATATGGTCTAAAGTTACTTAGGTTATTTGCATAAGGATTGAGTTGATATCTAAAAACAGGCTCAACATTAAGACGCCATTTTTCGTTTATATTATAATGGCCACCTAAACCAAAGTTAAATGCTAGACTCAGCCCGTTGAGATTAGTTTCACGACCTACAAATATGGATTGCCCAGAGGCTGCGGTTGCATATATTTCATTATTACTCAGGATTAATAAGCTCAAACCAGGGTTTACACTAAATGAAACACGTTTATTTATAAATCTATATTGGAAACCTACTGGAACCTCTATGTAAGAAATATTTTGCTCTATAGAGACGATGTCATTTGTATTAAAAAAGCTTTGCGCTTCTGGAGAGCTTTCTGTACTACTACCACTATTTAAGTTTGCTAAGTTTATAGCAGAAAGTTCATAGATATTAATATTTCCATCTGTTACAGATACTTGAAAGTTATCTGTTTGATATTTTAATGGAGCATAGCCTATACCCAGTCTAAGGCTACTTTTTTCACCTAGTGTGTAGTCTACGCGCATACCATATCCTACTGTAGATATAGCATCACGGGGATTGTTTACTAGTCTATCATCTATAGAAGACCCTTTACTTACAGAACCATAACTTAAAACACTGGTGTATGGAGAGATGGCAATCTCATATTCTGTAGCGTTTCTACGATCTTCGGCACGTTCTTCTTCTGTTTTAGGTAGTTTTATTTTTTTCTTTGCTCTTGTGTTTGAAGTGAGCGCTTTTTGTACAGCCTTGTTAATACTATCTGTCTTTTTCTTTATGACAGCCGCCACTTCTATAGCTGCTTGCTCTTTTTGCTGAGCAATCTCGAGTTCTAATGCCTTCTTGACCTCGGCTTTATACTTTGCAAGAGCCTCTTCATTACCTTTGCTAGTGTAAAGAAGTTGATGGGTGTGACTTTCGTTACTGCGATTACTGTTTGAAGCCACAGTAGCACTATTGTTTTTAAGCGCTTCAATTTCTATTAATGAGTAATTGGTTTTGTTACTAGAACTAATAGTATCAATAGTTGGCCTATTTGTAGCTAACCCTGATTGAATTATTGCTGTCTGTGAGTTGTAAGTGGTGTCTTGTTGTATCGTTTGTACTTTATCTTGCTCACCAGTAGTCGCTGTAGTGTTTTTATCTTCTGTAGATTTTGAAGTTGTGGTTAACGCATATTCTATATTAACGTTATCAGAGCCTTTAATAGTCTCGCTATTTACTAAGCTTTGTTTCTCTTTTTTTACGACTTCCTTTGGTTGAGCAAACCAAAGCAAGCTTAGTGCTCCTATAATAATAATAGCACTTCCAAAATAATACCAAAATGGTGCTATACGACGGCCTTTAGTCTGGTCAAGTTCTGCGGCAATATTATCCCATAGTCTAGCATCTGGTGATTGCTCTATACCACCTAGACGCTCTTTAAAGAGTTTGCCTATGTCTTTTCTAGTTCCCATTTACTATGGAATTTTTTTGAGCAGCCGTTAAGGCTATTATTCTTTCTTTTAATATTAGTTTGGCTCTGTGCAAGTTAGATTTAGATGTACCTTGGCTTATATTTAAGGCTATTGCAATCTCTTTATGAGTGTAGTTATCCAGTTGGTACAGGTTAAACACTAGTCTATATCTATCTGGTAATTCTTGCACTAGCGTGAGTAATGTTTGCAATGGTATAGCCGTATCATCTTGGTCTATAGTAGTGTCCTCCTCTTTAACCTGATGATCATCTATAGATTCTAAATATGGTTTTCTCTTATATCTATCTATTGCTTTATTTATAACAATGCGCTTCATCCATCCTTCAAAAGAGCCTGCATTTTTATAGGTATTAATTTTTGTAAATATGGTTACAAATGAGTCTTGAAGATTATCTTGTGCTTCATCTCTGTTTTTGCAATACTTCATACTAAGCGCAAAAAGTCTATCCTTGTATATATTATACAAAGACTGCTGTGCCTTACGGTCACCCTTTTTACATTTTTTTAAAAGCTTCTCTAGTTCCAAGAGATTTGATGTTAAACAGTGAGTATATAAAAAGCTTAAGATCTTTTGGGGTGTAAAAAGAGACCTTAAGCTTCAAATATATTAATGAGATATTTTCAATTTCATAGCAACTTTTTTCTGTTCTTCATAATAAAGACTAGAAGTTATAAAAAGGTTGCGTGAAAACGTAGTTTTTTATCAGTAAGGGTATTTATAAATGTAACAATGTGATTTATCTAAAATAAGAAACGCCCTTGGGTAGTGGTATGGCAAATAATCTTAATTTACCTCTGTGTTAATAGTAAAATCTATGTTGAGACCACCATTAACAGCTGTATTTGTTGAAGTAAAAACACGACCATCTGTAAGTAATAATTCAAATCTTGTTGTAAAAATATCACCAGCTGCAATGCTGGTAGATGTATTGTTTGTGTTATTTAAAAACTGATCTGCTGTAATTGTTAGGTCATAGACTGGAAAGCTGTTTTCGCCGTTAGTAAAGTTACTAGCCGCAATAGTCTCAAAAAGAATTTCTTGTTCTACAAGTGCCTCTGTGCTGTCACCACTCATCTCAGATAGGTCGTAGTAAGTTACATACACTCTCATTTCTTCTAGAAGGGTCCCATTTTCATCATCCCTATATTCAAGTCTAGCTTCTAGTGAGCCCTGAGCATCCTCTTGAGAAATGGTGTTATTTGTGGTGCTTACTAGTTCTATTACAGCTCCATTTGAAGCCGAATCTGTAATACTGCTTAAGTTAACATTGTCATCATCACAGCTTGCAAGTGCCATAATCAACGCGAGAAAGTAAATAGCTTTAAATTTCATAGTTATCCGATTTTTTGATTAACCATAGCAATGTACAAATCTGTTTCAAATGAGGCTAGACAAGTAAAGTTAACTATTATCGGGAGTTACTTAGTGATGGGTATGCGGTGATTACGCTTTCGCGAAAGCGTAATAATACACTGTTGAGACATTATTTTTTTTGGTCTTCTTTTTTGAAAATTTTTTCAAATGCATCGTAAACGGCTAGATGTAACACATCGCCGTGGTCTTGTTTTTCAAAGAACTTAAAATATAGTTTAGTGTTTCCAGTATTAAGGGCTACTAGTTTATCATAAAACCTCTGCATAGCTTCTTTGGCTCGTGCACCCTCATTACCTACTGCTATATAAATAGACTTTTGGCCAGTGTATGATTTTGGTGTGTCGTTATATAGCGATTGATCATCCCACCATAAACTAGGGCTTATAATCACGTAGTTGTCAAACATATCTGGGTTTTTAAATAAAATCTCAGAAGCTAGAAGTCCTCCCAGAGATTGACCTATTAATGTCTTTGTTTTACTTGTATTGTAGTTATTATCTATATAAGGTTGCACTTCCTTATCAATAAAGTTTATAAATGGAGTAGAGTGTCCAGATGTAGGAAACTCATCTTGATCTAATTTGCTTTTTGAAGGCCAAGTAAAATCTTTTTTTCGATCTATATTAGAGATTCCTACAACTATAGATTGGGGAAGTATGTTAATCCAAGAAAAGGATCCAAATTGAACAAGACCAGAGATGTGTATAAAATCTTCATCTATAGACCCGTCTAGAAGGTAAATGACTGGATAAGATGTATTACCAGTAGCATCATAACCGTGAGGAAGGTAGATGTTGAGGACTCTATTCTCTTTGAGAATATTTGAACGCAAAGTAACTTTTTCTCCTATGGATAGTGGTTCTGTTTGATGAGTGAGCTTACTGTCTTGCGCAGCTAGAGTGATTGCATTTATAATAAGAAGAAAGTATAGAAAATGCGCTTTCATATAGGGGTGATGTTTATTTGATACGTATTGCAACTAGTTTAAATCTTACTAAAATAGTGGCTTATCCCAGATAGAATGCTCTGTACTGCATAAGCTGCGAGTATAAGTCCCATAATCTTACTTATGACGGTAATTCCATAATTGCCTATACGTTTTTGTAAATTATTTGCACCTAATAAAATCAAACAAGTGAGACCTATAACTACGAGTACGAGCACAGTGGTTATAAGTTGCTCTTGTATGGAATATAAATGATTATCTGTGAGTAAAACAACTGCCATTATAGCTCCAGGAGACGCTATAGAAGGTATCGCAATAGGAAATATAGTAACGTGTTTATAATCTGTGATGCCATTTTTTTCTTGATCTGGCTTGCCATCACCAAAAATCATAGTAAGGGCAAAGAGAAATAAAATCACACCTCCCGAAATCTGAAATGCGTCTAGCGAGACAGACATTCCCTCTAGTATAAGCTGGCCTATAACAATAAAAAAGAGTAATATCATAAAAGCCATAACAGAGGCTCTTATGGCGATTTTCTTTTTATATCTTAAGTCAAACTCCTTAGTCGCCTCAAGGTAAACAGGTATGGTCCCTATGGGATCAATAACGGCAAATATGAAAAATATAGATGTTAATATTTCTGTCATAGCGTCTAATTTTATACGCCAAACTGGCTTAAGTGATGATCAAGGTGCTTATACTCAAGTTGCCCCCATTGCTCGTGTGTAAAATGCCCAAACATAGGGTGCGGTTGCCACTCTTGTTGCTCACGTTTGTTATAAAAAGCATCTACCATAGATAGAAGTTTCTCACGTTCAAGATCTAGATCACGGGTATCTGTGATTTTTGCTTCTGGTGCCGTAGGCAGGTTTTTACGCCAGGGCTTATCATTATATAGGGATTTTTTAAATAAACGCATAATAGGGTTCCACTTTGCTTTTCTTGGTTTGTCACTTAGTGCTACCTTAAAAGGAAATTGACAGTGCGTTACCATTTGCCCTACATTCATCTTACCCCAGCGAGCTGCGCTATCTGGTTGTAAGGCTTGTATTCTGTTTTTTGTCTCTTGATATGTGGTTGGGTCAAAAAGTGATTTCATAGCCGTTTCTTTGCGATTAGTTTTCTTATATCAATATTAGACTATTAATGTACAATAATTACGGCTTCCTTTAAAAATGTGAGCAATCTTGATGTTTATGTTTTCTTTAAAATGCAATAAGATATAATATTGTAAAACCCTATATTTAAGGCTTATGCAAGAAAAGAGTACCACAGATGTATCTTCATATATATCAATAAAAAATTGGTCTGAAGATGACCGACCTCGGGAGAAATTAATGATTAAGGGTCGTTCTGTCCTTTCTGATGCAGAGCTTATAGCGATACTTATAGGCTCTGGCTCCCGAGACGAGAGTGCCGTATCCCTTAGTAAACGCATACTCTCCCAAGCCGAAAATAACTTGTCTGAGTTGGGTAAACTTTCGGTAAAGGACTTAATGAAGTTTAAAGGAATAGGCGAGGCAAAGGCAGTCACTATCGCTGCGGCACTAGAGCTGGGAAGAAGACGTAGTAGTGGAGAGACGCTTTCGCGAAAGCGTATTACTTCTTCAAAAGATGCATATACCATCTTACAACCCATTATAGGAGAATTACCGCACGAAGAGTTCTGGGTGTTGTTTCTTAATAATTCTAATAAAGTCTTACGCAAGGAGCAAGTAAGTAAAGGAGGTCTTACAGGCACGCTGGTAGATGTGCGTATGGTTATGAAAATGGCCATAGAGCTCAGTGCTGTGGGGATGATACTAGGGCACAATCACCCATCTGGAACGCTCAAACCCTCTCAGGCAGATAAGATGCTTACTACAAAGTTAAAAACCGCTGCTCAAAGCCTAGATATACAAGTATTAGACCATATTATTGTGACCGAAAAGCAGTATTTTAGCTTTGCCGATGATGGTATTCTATAACAGCAGCGCCCCATATGTTACTTGTTTACACGCACAAAATTACGCCTCGTGTCTCTTATGTTTTTAAACATATTTGCACTAGAGTACTGGGGGTGTCTGTAAAATTTACCACAAAGTTAGAAGAGTTTATTGCATACGAAGGAGCAAAACTCTCGTACACGTCAAAAAAGCTAGGTAATGAGTTGCACATACGTAGTGTAGATTTACTTTTTGAGCAAGGGATACTAGCCATAGATATTGCTGTGCAAGACTGGGAAGGTGTGCCGTGTTTTTTTCAAATAAAAGACGCTAGTGCGCAAATTCCTTATGATATTTTTGCTGCTTCATTTTACCTTTTAAGTAGGTACGAGGAGTACTTACCACACGTAAAAGATAGTTTAGGTCGCTTTCCTGCAAGTGAGAGTCTGGCGGGTATGCACAATTTTTTAGAGCAGCCTGTGATAGATATATGGATACAGCGATTTGCTCGTGTACTTACGACTCAATTTCCAGATTTAATTACAAAAAAAACAGACTATAAGGTTCATATGCTCGTTACCGTTCCTCAGTCATTTAAGTATAAAAAACTTGGTGTACTGCGTGCTGTAGGGGGTTATTTTAGAGATTTTGGAAAATTACGCTTTCGCGAAATTTTAAAACGTTCACAAGTACTTCTCGGAACGAGAAAAGATCCTTATGACAGCTTTGGTTGGCTTGCAAACGTGCAAAAACAAAGTGCTATTCCGTTTCAAATTTTTTTTCAAATAGGTGATTACGGTCAGACAGCAAAAAATATAAAGCACTCAAAACGCAGCTTTCAAAGCACCATAAAGATGATAGGTGACTATTGCAGTGTGGGGCTCTTATTATCTCCACAAGCTGCAACAGATAGGCAAGTACTTGCAGTAGAGCGCAAACGTCTTCAAGAAATCATACATAGACCTATGAGAAGTATGCACGTCTCAGATTTTAAACTCAATTTACCGTATGTGTATAGAGATGCACTAGACCAAGAGATACAAAGTGACTATACAATGGGCTATGCAAATACCACTGGTTTTAGAGCGGGAACCTCTCTATCATTCTTGTTTTATGATCTAGACTACGAGATACAAACGCCGTTACTTATACATCCCGTATGTATGCAATCTGATAATGTGATTAATTATAAAAATCACACTATAGATTTTGTAAACCTCAAAGCGTTGAGTGATCGTATAAAGAAAGTAAATGGGGTCTTTAGAATTTCGTTTTCAAATCACTCTTTTGATGATATATACAGTAAAAAACTTTTTAGACACCTACTAGCAGATGAGTAAAATTACAGACATATTTTTTGATCTAGACCACACCCTTTGGGATTTTGATCGCAATAGTGGTCTTGCGTTTATAAAGATTTTTGAAAGAAATAATCTCAGTATTAACTACAACGAGTTTCTTGAGGTGTATAGCCCTATTAATTTCCAGCAATGGAAATGGTACAGAGAAG
The DNA here is from genome assembly GCF_001653755.1 of Dokdonia donghaensis DSW-1. Lineage (GTDB taxonomy): Bacteria > Bacteroidota > Bacteroidia > Flavobacteriales > Flavobacteriaceae > Dokdonia > Dokdonia donghaensis. Next base: position 1,425,088 of record NZ_CP015125.1, read on the forward strand.
AGCGCATCACAAAAGCCCAGCTACGTTACGGGAGGTTTAAAAAAACATTTGACAAGATGGGAATCTCCGTCACAGATGATATTATAGATAAATTATCTGATGATTATATAGAATGCCTTCCAGAAAACAATCATCTTTTTGAAGGCACTATAGAACTGCTAGATTACTTATCGCCTAGATACAAGATGCATATCATTACAAACGGTTTTCACGAAGTGCAAACTACAAAAATGCATAAATCTGGACTTACACCATATTTTAAAACTATGACTTCTAGTGAGTCTGTGGGAGTAAAAAAGCCCAATGAAAAGATATTTTATTTTGCTATGGATAAAGCGGGTGTAAACCCTGCTCAAAGTATAATGATAGGCGATACTTACGAGGCAGATATTGTAGGGGCTTTAAGGGTAGGGATGGATGCCATATGCTTTAATTATCATAAACTTGAGCTCCCAGAAGAAATTAAGGTTGTAGATGATATTACGCATATCAAAAGCTTTTTATAATAACACATAAAGTAAAAGCGTTTGTAAACCATAAAGAACCCCAATTATGAAGTCGCTACCCATAAAACGCTATCTAAGTTGTCTGTCACTAGCGGCGTTTCTTTTTCTTTCTTGTGTAGATGATGTAGATTTTGATCGCCTAGATGAAGTGGTTCTTACACCACGTTTTGACATAGACCTGCTATTTTTTTCTATTAATTATACAAGTCTTAGCAACGAGGAGATTGTAAATAGTCAGATAATTTTAAGAGATACCACAGAGCTCAATTTTTTAGATGATGAGGTTACACAAGAAAATCTTGTTGAGATTGCAATTAGTTATAAAGCTACAAATACATTTAACCATTCCATTACAAACAGAGCTGCATTTTTAAATCAAAATGGAGATGTAGAGTATGAGATTACCTTTCCAGTATCTGGTTCTAGTGATGGAACACCTGTTGTTACAGAGTTTACTGAAGTTATTGAAGCACAAAATTTAGAAAACATCCGTAATTCCATACAACTAGCAAATGAGGTTATTATTTCTGCCGGGACTTTACCGCAATCTGGTGAATTGAATTTACAAAGTAAAGCGATTTATTCTCTAGAATTTTCAGATCTGTAAGATGAAAAATAGATTAGTACTCTTCTTCCTATTTTGTATGTCTTATGTTTTTTCTCAGAACAGGCCTCAGCTCTATAATGTTTATGCATTACCGCAAAGCCTGTTAAGCAATCCAGGGACGGCAGTAAGTTTTGATAAACACATAGGGATTCCATTGCTCTCTGGTCTGTCTTTTGAGGCAGGTTCATCTGGAGTAAGTGCTTATGATATTTTTAGGGATGATATTTCTATTAATGAAGCGATTAGTAATGCTCTTTTTGATTTGAGTAGTACAGACTATTTTAATACAAATGTGCAATTAGAGCTCCTCGCATTTGGGTGGCGTTCTTCAAAATCAGACATATATTATTCTGGTGGAATATATCACGAGATAGATGTATTCTCGTATTTTCCTAAAGATCTAGCAACACTTGCATATAACGGTAATGCAGATTATATAGATGTGCCTTTTGAGTTTTCTGAGTTGGCTTTTACAGCAGAGGCGCTTTCGGTATACCATTTTGGAATAAATAAAAAAATAAACGATTCCTGGCAACTAGGCGTGAGAGCAAAAATGTATATGAGCGTCGCAAATGTAAGTAGTATAAATAATAGAGGAGATTTTACCACAAGAACAACACCTAATGGACCTAATTTTTATACTCACACACTGCGCAATGTTAGTCTCGTGGCAAATACCTCTGGTGTTGCGTCTTTTTATGATGACGAGATAGATACAGACGTTACAGAGCTTGTAAGCAATGCCTTTTTAAGTAAAAACTATGGATTTGGATTAGATATAGGTTTCACTCATTTTATTAATGAGCAATGGTCTATTACAGGAAGTGTCATAGATTTAGGTCTTATAAGTCATAAGGATGATGTGCGCAATTTTACAGCGAGTGGTAACTATGAGACCAGTGGTATAGAGCTTATATTTCCTGCGCTTATTGAGGGTGATGAGTTTACAGACTATTGGCAAGATATAGAAGATGAGTTTAAAGACTCGATAAACTCAAATGATAGCTTGTCAAATAATTACACATCTTGGAGGCCAGTAAAGTTTAACACATCTGTACAATATGCTTTTGGTGAAGATCGCAGTGGTACTTGTAATTGCCGGACTTCTAGTTCAAGAAAATATGTAAATAAGCTAGGACTTCATTTAAATACTATTAGGAGACCTAGAGGATTACAAACAGCGATTACTGCTTATTATGATAAAGATTGGACTAGTGGCCTACTTACGAGACTTACCTATACGTACGATAAGCGTTCTGCCACTAATCTAGGGTTCTTAGTAAGTACTAAAATTAATAAATTTAATCTTTATCTTGCCACAGACAATTTAATGCAATATACAAATGTTGCAAAAGCCAGAGGAGCAAGTCTACAGCTGGGTATGCAGCTAGTTTTTGATAATAAATTATAATCTAATGAAATACTTTTTTACTTTACTTATTATAGCATTAATGAGTATTAACTTAAACGCACAATCTGTAAATGATTATAAGTATGTTATTGTACCAGAGGAGTTTGATTTTTTAAAGTCACCAGACCAATATCAGGTAAATAGTCTCACAAAATTCTTATTTAACAAGTATGGTTTTGAGGCATATCTTAAAAGAGATGAAAAGCCTTTTGATAATCTCACAGACCCTTGTAAAATATTATATGCAGATGTAAAAGGGCGTGCAACTTTTATTAAAACTACCCTCGAAGTAGTTTTAAAAGACTGCAATGATCAAGTGATTTTTAAAACATCAGAAGGGACAAGTAAGGATAAAGAATATAAGAGAGCATATCACAATGCATTAAGAGAAGCATTTTATGATATAGAAGCACTTCAGTATAGCTACAATCCAGCGGGAGAGGTTCAAGACTCTCAAAACCCCCAAAACTCGACCGCGGTAAGTCCAGATGCTATAGAGGTAAATAAAAAACCAACCCAGCAACCACCTGTGATTAAAGAAGAGGTAGTAGACACTGCAGATTCTCAAAATGAAACCTCTCAACCTAGTGCTACAACAATTACCTACACGAGCGAAGACGGCTTTTACAAAGTAATGCAATCTGGAACTACTATTACATTTTATGATGACACAAAAAAGATAGGTGTGGCAACGATAGGTAATCCAGAAACATTTGATATAACCACTACAGACTTTAGTGGCAAAGCATTCTTTTTAGAAGGTAGACTTGTAATACAACGCAAAATTAAAGGTATTGCAGGTGTAGTAGAAATGATTTTTACAAAACAATAATGAAACAATTTTACATACTACTCATAAGTATACTCCTATTGTCTTGTGGTGATAAGGCAGACCAACCTATAGTTTCAAAAACATTTGGTGCAAAAACGGTAAAAGCTAAGGATGTCAAGATTTTTGAGCAAATACCTAGCGATTCAAGCGGAATTACATTTTCAAATACACTTAAAGAAGATGTAGGCTCACTAGCAAATCTATTTGATTTTGATTATTTCTATAATGGCGCTGGCGTGGGTGTGGCAGATATCAATAATGACGGCCTTCAAGATCTCTTTTTTACAGGTAACCAGGTGGCTAATAAATTGTATCTCAACAAGGGTGATTTACAGTTTGAAGATATTTCAGATACTGCAGGTATTAATGCAGGTAAACAATGGGCAAACGGTGTCACATTTGCAGATGTAAATAATGACGGCCTCATAGATATTTATGTGTCACAAGGAGGACCTAAGCAAGCACAAGAGCGTGGCAACCTGTTATATATAAATGAGGGTGATAACCGCTTTCGCGAAAGCGCAAAACAATACAACATTGCAGATACGGGTATAAGTACACAGTCTTCGTTTTTTGATTTTGATAAAGATGGAGACCTTGATCTTGTTGTGTCAAACGAAAATGAACTCTACGGGCTTGATCCTAAACGATTTTTTGCCAGTATGGAGATTCGTAAAAATTTAGAAAAAAGTAGTGTCCAGCTTTATGAAAATACGGGAAATACATTTAAAAATATAACAGAAAAGGCAGGTTTGCTTAGACCCGCCTTTGGTCTAGGCCTTGTGGTGAGTGATATAAATAATGACGGCTGGCTAGACCTTTATATTGCAAATGACTACTATGTGCCAGATGCGATGTACATAAACAATCAAGATGGAACTTTTACAGATAAAATAAAGGAACATACCCGCCAAGTTTCTTTTTATGGAATGGGGGTAGATATAGCAGATATTAATAATGATAAGCTACAAGATATCTTTGTTTTGGATATGGCCGCTAGTGATCACGTACGTTCTAAAACCCTGATGGCTAGTATGAATGAGCAACGCTTTAATATGCTTACAGAAGATCTAGGTTTCCAGCACCAGTATATGTTTAATTCATTGCAGCTCAATCGTGGCAATGGCAGGTTTGATAACGTAGTGCATCAAGCCCATATGGCAAAAACAGATTGGAGCTGGGCAGGACTAATGGCAGATCTGGATAATGATGCAGACCGGGATGTATATGTCACAAATGGATACAGACGTTATGCGCTTGATAACGATATTCAAAATCAAGTACGTGAGACCCAGCGAGCCTTTAACGGTGTAGTACCACTAGAGGTGAAGCAAAAATTATATGATGCGATGCCTACTGAGAAGTTGAGCAATATCGCTTTTGTAAATAACGGAGATCTTGAGTTTAAAAATAACTCTTACCAGTGGGGTCTCGCTGTAGCATCTTACTCAAATGGGGGTGCGTATGCAGACCTTGACAATGATGGGGATCTTGAGCTTATCACAAATAATATAGACGACACGGCTTTTCTTTTTAAAAACCTATCGGTCGAAAATGAGATAGGAAACTTCATAAAAATAAAAACCGAAGGTGTCCTCTCAGAAGATTTTGCTAAGGTTACAATTATAACAAAAAATGGAACACAAGTAGCCGAAAATAAAAGAACCAGAGGCTACCTCTCTGCCGTAGAAGATATAGCGCATTTTGGGTTAGGAGACGATGAAAATATAGATAAAGTTATTGTACAATGGCTCTCTGGAAAACGCAGTGAGTTTATAGATGTAAGAGCAAATCAAATGCTGGTTATAAAGGAAAGTGAAGCTGCTTTAACAGGACTCCCGGTTATAGAAATGGAGGAGCCTAAGTACGCTTTCGCGAAAGCGAGAACGACCTACGGGATAGATTTTACTCATAAAGAGAATGATTTTAATGATTTTAAAAAAGAAGTCCTGTTACCGTACAAGCAGTCTCAATTGGGGCCTTTTATATCTAAGGGAGATGTAAATAATGATGGTCTTAAAGACTTATATGTAGGTGGCGCCGCTGGGCAAGCTGGCGCTATTTATATCCAGTCTAAAACCGGATTTATTAGATCTTCACAACCTAGTCTTTATACAGATAAGTTATATGAAGATATGGAATCTCTTTTTGTAGATGTAGATCAAGATGGTGATCAAGATCTCATTGTATTAAGTGGAGGAAATGAGTTTGCTTCACAAGATGCATTACTTGAGAATAGATTGTATATAAATGATGGGAGTGGCACTTACAAGAGAGAAGCGTTTAATAGTAATAGCGAGTATCGCTATTCTTTTAGTAAGAGCATAGCAGCTATAGATTATGACCAAGATGGTGATCAAGACATAGTAGTAGGTAATCGTATAGAGCAGGGTAAATTTCCAGTAAGTACAGCCTCTGTAATATACAAAAATGAGGGAGGCGTATTTACAGATGTAACAGAGACTGTAGCGCCAGACCTTTTAGATTTTGGAATTATAAACGATGTACTCACTACAGATTTTGATAATGACGGAAAGGATGATCTATTAATAGTAGGCGAGTGGTCACCCGTAGGATTACTTAAAAACATAGGAGGCTCGTTTGTTAAGCAAAGCCTTCCAGAACTAGACGAATCTTTAGGCTTATGGTTTGCTGCAGCCGAAACAGATGTTAATGGTGATGGTGTGAAGGATTATGTGATAGGAAACATAGGTAATAACATTAAGTACAAGGCATCAAAGAAAAAACCATTTAAGGTATTTGCAAACGATTTTGATGGTAATGGCACTTTTGATCTTGTGTTAAGTAATGAGTACAATGGCAATTATGTGCCTGCGAGAGGTAAGGAATGTAGCACACAGCAAATGCCCTTCATTTCTGAAAAATTTACAACATATTCTGATTTTGCAAATGCTACCCTCCAAGACATTTATGGAGAAGGTCTTAATAATGCATACGCTAAAGAGGTAAATACATTCTCTTCATTACTTCTTATAGGTAAAAAGGAAGGTGGTTTTACTACGGCTACACTTCCAGCTTTGGCACAAGCTGGACCAGGGCTTGCTATAGAAGTGCTGGATATTAATAAAGACGGGTATGAAGACTTAATTATTGCTGGTGCTATTTATGAGACTGAGGTTGAAACGCCTAGATATGATGCTGGAGTAGGAGTTATTTTAATATCAAATAAGAAAGATGGTTATAATGCACTGTCAACTGCAGAGACGCTACTTTTTCTAGATGGTAATGTAAAAGATATCCAAACTATAGCGCATAAAGGCTTGTCAAAAAAAATCTTAGTTTCTGCTGTAAATGATGCCGCTATAACAGTGGTAGATATAGACTAGTAATTGTATTTAGAACCCCACTTGGCTTTTAGGTTTTCTCTTATAGCTTTTTCTCTTGTGTTATCTGTGGGTTCATACAGAGTCGTGCCACTTATTTCTTTAGGTAAAAACTCTTGTTGCACAAAGTTGCCAGGGTAATCGTGTGAGTATTTATAATCATCACCATAACCTATTTCTTTCATAAGCTTAGTAGGAGCATTACGTAAGGGTAGTGGTACAGATAAATCTCCTGTTTGCTTTACAAGTTGCTGGGCCTTTCCTATAGCCATATATGCAGCGTTACTCTTAGGAGAGCTTGCGAGATACGTCACACACTGACTTAAAATAATACGGGCCTCAGGGTATCCTATTGTAGTAACGGCTTGAAAACAGTTATTAGCAATAACTAGTGCGGTAGGATTTGCGTTTCCGATGTCTTCTGCTGCGGCAATAATAAGTCTTCTTGCAATAAATTTCACATCCTCTCCGCCTTCTATCATTCTCGCCAGCCAGTATACGGCAGCATTAGGGTCACTACCGCGTATAGATTTTATAAATGCAGATATGATATCATAATGTTGTTCTCCTGTTTTGTCATAACGCACAATATTTTGTTGCACTTTTGATAATACCATATCATTTGTAACGACTACATCCTTATCATTTTCTGTAGTGACTATGAGCTCAAAAATATTAAGTAATTTACGAGCATCGCCGCCACTTAGTCTTAATAAAGCTTCTGTTTCTGAGAGGGTAATATTTTTTTTCTTGAGGATCTCATCTGTTTTAATAGCCCTATTGAGTAAGAGGATGAGGTCTTTCTTTTCAAAAGGTTTTAAAATATAGACTTGGCATCTCGATAGTAGTGCAGGTATAACTTCAAAACTCGGGTTTTCTGTAGTTGCCCCAACTAGAGTCACCCATCCACGCTCAACGGCACCTAGTAGAGAGTCTTGTTGAGACTTTGAAAATCGATGTATTTCATCTATAAATAATATGGGGTTTTTCTGAGTAAAGAGCCCACCACTTTGCTTTGCCTTATCAATCACCTCTCTAATGTCCTTAACGCCGCTGTTTATCGCGCTTAGTGTATAAAAAGGTCTTTTAGACTCTTCGGCGATTATGGTTGCTAGTGTAGTTTTACCTATGCCTGGTGGTCCCCATAATATAAGTGAGGGTATAATCCCGGCTTTGAGAGCCTGTTGCAATGAGCCATTCTCACCTACTAGGTGATGTTGACTCAAGTAATCTTCTAGTTTTTTAGGACGTAGGCGTTCTGCAAGCGGTGTATTCATCATACAAAAATAGCTAATTAAAAATGTCTTGTATGACAATCTTTCATCTAGATACACTATGGTCACAAAATTGCTTTCTTGTGGCAAAGCTTGCGCTTATGGATAGTGAATCTTCGTATTTTAAATTCTATAATGGAGTAGTGGGGTACCCGTTGCTTTTTGTGCTCATTATCTGGTTTGTATTTTGGGTCGAGATAAAATTTGGATTAGATTTTACGCAATGGGGCGTACGTCCCAGAACATTTAAGGGATTAAGAGGTGTCCTTTTCTCACCATTCATACATAGCGGTATAAAGCACTTGTGGCACAATACAACACCGCTATTAGTTTTAAGTACCGCCCTTTTCTATTTTTATAGAACAATTTCTTGGAAAGTTCTAGTTTTAATAGTGTTTCTAAGTGGTTTAGGAACTTGGTTAATAGGTCGCACCTCTTATCATATTGGTATGAGCGGCGTTATTTATGGGCTCGTGGCTTTCTTATTTTTTAAAGGTATACTCGCTAAGCACTACAGACTAGTAGCACTTTCACTTGTTGTGGTTTTTTTATATGGGAGTTTAATATGGGGCACGATGCCTACAAGCCAAAATATCTCTTGGGAAGGTCATCTATCTGGTTTTATAGCTGGTGCTCTGATTGCATTACGCTTTCGCGAAAGCGTACCAAAACCCATTACATATGCTTGGGAGGAACCTGATTATAATGAGGCAGATGATCCTTTTATGAGGCAGTTTGACGAAGATGGAAACTTCTTTGAATTACCCCCTGATCCAAAAATTGACACAGAGGCAGACTCTTATACAATTATTTATCACTTTGTAAGTAACGACGGTGATGATGCGCAAGCTCCGGATGTCCCTCAGAATGATTTATAAGCGTTGTCTCACCGCTTCATAAAGAAAGGCTCCACAGGCAACCGAAACATTTAAAGAGGCAATAGAACCCTTAAGAGGGAGTTTTGCTTGATGATCCACAATTTTAAGTACACCTGGTGATACACCGCTATCTTCACGTCCCATTACTATTGCAGTAGGTTCTTTAAAATCTACGTCGTAGAGAGTGTTGTCTGTTTTTTCAGTTGCAGCTACAACTTGAATTCCTGATCCTTGCAGATAGTAAATAGCATCTTTTATATGATCTACTTTGGCAATAGGCATACTAAATGCGGCACCAGCAGATGTTTTTACAGCAACACCATTGAGAGGAGCGCCTCCTTTTTTGGGTATTATTACACCGTGGGCTCCTGTACACTCTGCAGTACGTATAATTGCACCAAAGTTGCGTACATCTGAGAGTTGATCAAGCAAAATAAATAATGGTGTTTCTCCACTCTCTACCGTTCTATTCACAAGTTCTTCAAAGTCGTGATATTTAACCGGAGATATTGTAGCAACAGCACCTTGGTGGTTGAGTTGTGTAAGCTTATTAAGTTTTTCAATAGGTACAAAAGAGGTTTGTATCCCATTTTTCTTGATAAGTGTATTCAGTTCGCTCAGTAGTGAGTTGTGAAGTCCTTTCTGTAGAAAAACTTTATCTACTTCTTTACCTGCTTCTATCGCTTCTATGATTGCACGTGTTCCGTGTATTTGTAGTGTTTTTTCCATAAATAAGTTAATAAGTAAGATTAAGGGAGTCGCGAGGTGTAACTGTTATATTCTGAAAGCTAATAGTTCTATGGTCCTTCAATTGAGCAGAATTATATTCTTTAAATAACATTGAAAGAGGAAGCTCTTTATCTCGTGGGGTAAAGATAATATAGTCTTGAAAAATTACATCATTTATCTTTCTTGTATTTTTAAGTCTTCGGAATTGATTTATACTGCCCGATAGTGAATGGTTGAGCGCTATGTATTCTACTAAAAAGTTTTCTGTATTTATATATAGGATAAATTGATCATCAATTTTAGATGGCATTTCAACATTTGAAGCTTGAATGGTAAAATACTTTTTATTTCTTATTTCTACTTCATCTAACTTTTTATAGAGTATATCTTTCGTAGCTAAAGACAAAGGTAAGTTTGCTGCATAAAGAAAACCGTAAAGAGATTTTTCTAACATTGGCGCTGGATAACTACCTTCCTCTTGTAAATCTCCATCAATAAAGTATTCAATATAACCTCCGTTATATGTTCCTTTGTGTTCTATATTATCTTTATAGCGGCTAAATGATTGAATAGCTCTACCATTCTCTTTTTCTTGGGTATATGTCGTATTATCTACTGAAAAAGTAATTTTGTGGGAGTCAAATGTTGATTTTCCGTGAGCTTGCAACGTATTGTTTACTATTTCTATTTGTGAAAGTTCTCCTTCTTTTTGTGATTTGTTTTTACAAGAACTAATTGTTAGTATAGGTATAAGTATAAGTATAAGGGCCTTTTTCATAGCTTTAAGTAAAATGTTTTACAAAAAAATAAAGGTCACCTTGTAAGGTGACCTTTAAAAATAAATATAATGTCTTATTACTGTTTAGTAAATAGTAAAACAGATGTATAAGGTGCACTTGGACAAGTACTATCAGTATCTCCAGCAGTCAGTATGAAATCTAAAGTGAAAGATGTGTCATCTGTCTGATCATAAGAACCAAAGTTAGTTCCAAATGATCCTTGCTGTATGGCTCCACCACAACCAACTCCACCTCCAACGCTTTGTTGAGGAGTTACTGTGTCTTCACAAACTAAATTGAAAACCATATCTCCTATGAAACCTCCAAATTCAGGAAGATAGATTACATCTTCTATAGTACGCTCAGTTGGTCCACCTTCTTCATTTGATATCGTGTAAACTTGCTCAGTAAAATCTTGAGATACACCGAAATCAGGGAATACTCCAGAAACAATTGAAAGAGCATAATCTCCAAGGAATTGATCTTCGCCAACTGGACAAGTTACACTTGCATTATAACGGAATGGAGAATTAAAGAAACCTCCAGTGATTATCCCTCCTGCATTATCCGCATTAAATACACGCCCGTCAGTTAGATTTAATGTAAGGTCAATAATAAATACGTCTCCTCCAAAAAGGTTAGCAGGGTCTACATTAGCAAGTGCTGCTAGTTCTTCAATTGTATAAGTAAGTGTAGTTCTTGGTAGTCCAAAAGGGCCATCCGTAAATTCACTTGCAGGAACTGTTCCTAAAGAAAAAGTTTCTAGGTTTGCTCCGGTTGTATCTCCATCGTCTTCTGAGTTATCCTCAAAACGACCAACTACATCTACACTCATTAGTAAATCGCCTCCTTGTACATCTTGCTCTTCTATCTCAATTGAAAATTGAGCACCAGGTGTATTAATAGGTAATTCATTAGAAAAGATTTCAGTTGTTCTTAGAACAGCTCCTCTTTCAACATTTTCTTGAACAAAATCTGTTGTGTTTTGTTCATCATCCTCACAAGAGGCCATTCCAATTAGAATGGCTCCTGCAAAGGCATATTTTATTAAGTTTTTCATTTTGCTTTTATTTTTTTAGTTAGCTGCTGGGAAACCACCAGATACTGCTGAAGGTGGATTAGTATCCCAAAATACTTGTACGTTTTGATCTGGCTTCTGACTAATGTTTGGATTAGCAACTATTTCAGCCGTAGTATAAGGGAATGATCTTGGGAATGCTCCTGGATCTGCCTCTAGGTTTGGCTGTAAAGTTGTTGGGTAGCCTTGTCTTCTGTAAAAATTATAAGCTTCAGCACCACCGCCATACATTGTAATCCAGAATTGTTCTGCAAGAATATTCCATTTTCCATCTGTATCTGCGTTATTGAAATCTGCAACTACATCATCAATAAAGTCTTGATTATCAGCCGATGTTGGTAGCAAAGTATTAGCTAAAACAACATTTGATAATTCACCAGTGTTTGAATCAATATCTGCTGATATTATTCCATTTACAGCGCTCTGATCTAGGTCACCAAAACCTTGAACCTTAGCAATAGATTTTTCTAAACCACTCTGAATAAAACCTGCTGCTGCTCCTGGATCTCCAGAAACCATAGCTGCTTCTGCTCTCCAAAAATCTACATAAGAAGAAAGGATAATAGGCTCAATTCCAGCGCCAACTCCACCTTCTCCTAATCCTACAAGATCGTCATCTTCGTCTAGTTCTAATGTAAATGAACCATCTTCTTGCTCAACAACAACAAGATTATCAAAGTTATTAGCATCTAATTTACCTCCACTTGGGTAAACTCCAGTTGCAGTTTTAACAAACTCATCTGGTGGAGCACCTCTATCATCTCCGTGATCACGTCCCCAGTATCCATCTTCTAAGAAGCAGAAAGTAAATCCATTATAATGGGTAGGAGCAGTTTCTAAAGAACAGCTTAAAGTTTCACCATCTCCTCCAGGATCACAAGAAGCACCTGGAGTACAACCTGATTGTCTGTAAAAATAGTAACGTATTCTAGGATCGTCATTTTCTAACATTGTTCCCATTAACCAGTTACTACGGTAAGGGCCTACACCTTGCTCAGTGTAGTTTGCAAAATAATCTGGATGTTGTGTATTCGGATTTAATAAATTAGTGCCGTATTGAAACTGTAAATCATCCTCAGCATCAGTAATAAAATTCCCTTCTGCAACAATTGCATTAAATGTAGCAATATCTCCTGTAGTAATTGCAGCTTTCATAGCAATACTATTTGCCGCTTTTACCCATTTAGTTGGATCTTCATCATAAAACATATCTACAGCAGGAACGAGAGCGTCACCGGCCGAAATAGATTCAAGTAAAGCTTTACCTTCATTTAGAATTCCAAGAGCCCCATCGTAAACAGATGCACCAGCATCTACATTAGGACTTGGGAATTCAAGAGGATTAAGTGCCTCAGTAAAAGGAATGTCGCCAATATAATCAACCAACCATAGTAACGAATGAGCCTGCATTACCTTAGCAGTTCCTAAGTGGAAACGAAGGTCTTGGGTTGGGTCTTCGGCAAGTTGTTCTATAGCGATAACATCTGCAAAGATTCCTGCATAAGTTCTCGTCCAAGCTCCATCAAGACTTCCGCCTGTAAGGCCGTTAAAATAATCTCTTGAACCAAAAGTACCTATTCTAGTTAGTGACTCACCATTACCATTAAAAGTAATTGCATTATTACGATACGAGAGCTGTATTGAATTAAGCAAGAAAGATGGGTCACCCGTTCCTTCTGGCAGACTGTTTGGGCTTTCTACAAGTTCTAGTTCAGTCGTCTCACAAGAGAAGAATAAAGAACTACTTGCCAGAGCAACAGCCATTATGAATTTAAATGTGTTTTTCATAATTCTATTTTTAAAATCTTTTTAATTAAAATGATGCTTTAACGCTTACTCCATATCTTTTAGATGATGGACCATTGATGTAATCAAAACCACGTCCGTTACCAACACCAACACCAGCTACGTTAGGGTCAAAGTTAGCTCCGTCTGGAGTATTGTAAGCGTCATACCATAAGTTAAACCCACTAGCAGTTACGCTGAAAGATCCAAATGGAGTTTTTTCTAATAATTTCTTCGGTACACTGTATCCTAAAGAAACTTCTTGAAGTCTTAGTACTGATGCGTCGTATATCTGGAGTTCTTTTGGTCCAAATAATACGTTTGAGAAGTAGTACTGTGAGTTGTTGATCTGTGTTTGGTTAGGACTACCATCTGCAGTTACACCAGGAAGTATGTAAGTATTCTCACGATCTTCAGTTTCTGTGATAAGTCCACGTCCTAATAATACCGCAATTGTAGAAGAAGCAATATCTCCTCCTTTAGTATGGTTCATTTGGAAACCTAGATTGAAATTCTTGTAAGAGAAACTGTTTATCCAGTTCATTACATAGTCAGGGTTAGGGTTACCTATGATTGGAGTAATATTACGTCCATCAGCAAGAGTGACGTTATCTTCAACAACATAGTTACCAGCTCCATTCACTACAAAGTTTCCATTGTCATCTCTTTGTATACGAGTACCTACAATAACTCCTAATTGCTCACCGCGTATTGCTGCGTTTCCTCCAAGGAAAGGCTCAGGTCGTCCAGCATAGATGATTTGGTCATCTTCTTGCTCTGTTACAATTTGCTCACTAGTAGTAAAGTTTATTCTAGAATTCCAAGTAAATCCGTCAGATTCTGATTCGAATACATCAACTCCTAAGTCAATTTCAAAACCATCACCTTCTACTTTACCTACGTTTGCTTGTGTAGAAGTAAATCCAGTAGATGGAGGAAGAGGTTTAGTTACAATTAAATCATCAGTAGAACGATTAAAGTATGATAAATCAAGACTTACGCGATTTTTAAGGAAACGAGCATCAAATCCAACTTCAAATTCAGAAACAAGCTCAGGCTTAAGATCTGGATTAGCTTGGAAGTTACTTACACTGTTAGTAGTTACGTTATTGATTGAAAATGGATCAATAAATTGGTTTGTAAACTGGCTTACTGTATTTACAGTAGGGAATCCTGTAGGGAAACCAGCAGATGTTCCTAAACCTGCTCTTACTTTTAAGTAATTAAGAGCATCTCCTTTCAAACCATCAAAAGCAGTTGTTGGTAAGAAAGATAAACTTACAGAAGGATAGAATTTTGAATTGTTTTCTTTAGGTAAGTTAGAAACCCAATCATTACGAGCAGCAAGTGTTAAGAATAACATATTGTCATAATCTATGTCTGCTTGCCCTAAAACTCCAACTATATTTCTAAAAGATGTAAATTGTACAGGTGTCTGCTCTAAAAAGTTAAAGTGTCTTTGTATTCCAAATACAAGTTGTCCAGTACTGTTTACACCTTGAACATCAATGTTTCTTGATCTAGAAGTTGCTCCTGTTACGAAGGTCATTCCAATTTTATCAGAGAGGTCATAATCTCCACTTAATGCAACATAGTGATCCCAAATACGAACATTAGTATCTCTAGTGTTATATTCACCATTAATGTCATCAACACCTGCAGATCCAAGGACACCACCTTTATTTACACCAAAAGCAAAACGTGAATTATAAAAATCAACACCTGCACGGTATTGTAAATTCAAATTATCATTAATTGCATATGACAGTGTTGATGTACCATATACACGGTTTGTTAATTCTTTAGATCCAGCATTTCTAACAATCCAATTTGGGTTGTTGATGTCATTACCGTTTCTGTAGTATAAACTACCTCCAGTTTCAGGAATATCAAATGGTAATCCTGCTAAATCTACGTTACGAGGAGTAAAGAATACATTTGCAAAAACAGAGAATCCTAACGTACCATTACCACGAGATGCAGCAACAGGAGGAGAAGAAACATCCGTTCTAGAGAAGTTCATAGTCCCCGCAATAGTAAACTTATTAGAAAGTTGAGCGCGTCCACCAACAGATAAGTTGTTTCTACGTAATTGGTTTCCTGGAATAAATCCTTTGTCTTCTAAATGACCGTAGTTTACATTGAAGTTTACTTTACCGTCTTCTGATGCACCGTTAATGTTAATCGAAGTGTTTGAAACTCCACCTGTGCGGAAGAATTGAGATACGTTATTGTAAGGTCTGTACTCATAACGTTGTCCCGCAAATTCATCTCCTCTTGACCCGTTAAAGGCTGCTTGAGTATCATAAGGGTGAGCAACAGTTCCATTCTCGTCTATGAGTTGAGCAGGATCATTTAAATACCCATCTACTCCACCAGCATTAAAAGAAGGTCCCCAGTTTGAGAAAAACCATCCAAATGATTGATCAAAACCACCTCCATAACTATCTTGGTAATCAGGTAATGATGCAATTTCATTTACGAAATATGATTGGTTAATAGTTATTTCGCTTTTCTTTGGTCCACCGTTACCAGTGGTTCCAGACTTTGTTGTGATTACAATAACCCCATTACGTCCAGCAGTACCATAAAGAGTTGCAGCAGCAAGTCCTTTAAGTACGTTTACACTTTCAATGTTGTTTGGGTCAAGGTCTAAGAAACGTGAAGACCCGTTGTTACCATTAAGAAAGTCACCTGAGGTGTTAGTGTCACTACTAAAAGGTACACCATCAACTACGAATAATGCTTGGTTACTTCCATTAATTGAAGTGTAACCACGTATAATTACGTTTGTAGCAGATCCAGAAGCACCACTCTGCGATGTAATCTGGACACCAGAAGCTTTTCCTGAGAGTACACGAGCAACGTCACCTTCTGTACGTCCTTCTATTTCTTCAGAAGCAACTTCACTTACCGCATAACCAAGCGCTTTTTTCTCACGCTTAACACCTTGTGCTGTTACAACGACTTCATCAAGAGCATTATCAGCAGCAAGAGCGACATTAATTGTTGATTGATTCCCTACTGTAACCTCTTGTGTTGCGAAACCAACAAAACTAAAGACAAGTACATCAGATGGACTTGCTTGAATTGAGTAATTTCCGTCAAAATCGGTTTGAGTTCCCGTAGAAGTACCTTTGATAATGACATTTGCACCAGGCAAAGGACCATTGTCTTCAGTAACAGTTCCGGAAACTGTTGTTTGTGCAAACGAAACTTGCACTACAAACGCTAGCAATAGCGTTAAAATTCCACTAAACTTTGTTTTCATTTTTATAAATTATTTGAATTAGCCAATGCCAAAAATCACAATAAAAAGTTAATTACACAACTAATAGTTCCTAAAATTTAGTTTTTTTTTAACGCTTTGTAAATGGTGTTAATCCCTTTATTTAAAAGCGTACGGCAAGAATTAGATGTAATTTTGTGTTTGAGAAGTCAAATGCGGAATTGTTAAATTTTCCGTTTGCAATATTGATTTGCAGTAGTCCTGCCTTAGTGCGTATTCCTGCTCCTGCTCCTAGGCTTAACAGGTAATTCTTTTTATTTGCAATACTATTTTCTACATACCCGCCGTCTGTTACTGTATTGATGTATAGGCTATTGCTTAGTTTTAGTCTGTATTCTGTGTTTATGATACCAGAGAGATTTGCAAAGATGCTGTTCTCTTCAAAGCCTCTTATAGAAGTAATTCCTCCTAGTCTGAAAAGTTCGTTTGTGATATAATTTTCAGAAAACAAACTGTTAAAAGATCCGGAAATATAGATTGAGTTTTTGTTATTAAAATTGAAAATCCTTTTCATTTTTAATAAAATTTGGGTCTGTGGTGTTTTTGTCATATTCGCAATTCTAGTTCCGTAATTAGTTTGAATATGAAATTGCGTGGTTGTAGGGAAGAAATAGTCATTGTTTCTTTTGGTATACTGGTATTCCAGGTATCCTGTTGTGGTATTAAAGTCTGCTACGTACTTTTCTGTGTCTTGATTGGTGAGAAGGTTTTCTGATGTTATATTACGGTATCCTGTTGAGATTTTGTGATTAGTAGTCGGGTGGTAATATGCCTGAATGTTTATATCTGTAGTTGAGAATGTGCTATCTTTTCTAAAGATGGAGAGTGAGCTTTCTATTCCTAAGGGTGTCTTTAGTATATAGGGTAGTGATACTTTTATTTTAAGTTGTGATTGATCCTCCCCGTCAGATTTGTAGTTAAGTGATAGTTCTTCGCCGTAGTTAAAGTTGTTTATGAGTTGTAAGTCTAGGTAGCCATCTAGTCTTAAAGTATTGTCTTCGTTTGATGCAAAACCAATAAAACCGTCAAATTGATTTTGGTCTACTTTTTTAATGTAGTAAAAAACGGTGGTGCTATCTTTTTTAAACAGAGCCTCAGCTTTTTTAGTTGTACTTATAAAACGTAAACTGTGTAGCTCTTCGTTTATAGTATTCAGCTTTTCTTGGTTGTAGGTTTTGTTGAGTACTTCTTTTGTTATGTTGTTTAAAAACGTAGTAGGATAATTCGGATATCCTTTATAAATCACATCGGTTATTTTTCGTTGTTTGTTAGATGTTACTTCTAGTCTACCATTTATGATGTTGTTGGTTTTTGTGAGTTCTGTTATTTGAAAACTTGCAAACGGATCACCATTGTTTGCGGCAATAGTTGTTAGTTGCTCTAATAGCGCTTTCGCGAAAGCGGTTTCTATAATTAGAATATCATTATCTATGGTGTAGGCTGTCTCCTTAATATAGATTTTTAGAATGGGTTGTTTTGAGATGTCAAGAGTTAATGAATCGTACCTAGTGTTTAGTGAGAATGTTGTCGTGTAGATGTTATTGCTCTGTTGAACTGTTTTTTCAATATCAAAATAGCCTTCTGTAATGAGTCGGTTTGTGATGCTGTCTATTTCGTTATAGAGTAAAGCAGCTTCGGTAAAAGATTTAGTGTGTGGTATTGTGTTAAGTAATTCAGTTTCTTCTTTATTCTCTCCTTCTAGTAATAGGAGTAGTTTTGAATCTGAATTTTGACCACTTAATGTAATGGTGAAGACAAATAGTGTAAGTAATAATATGTAGGTCTTCAAAAAATGGATGGATTTATGGTTGTTTTGGTAACGTGTTTTTCGGTTGCTAAAGTATGTTAGTTTTTTGGTATTCAGAACTTTTTTGAAAAATAAGCAAGCTGCTATTTGATGGCTGAGAAAAATTTCATACTTTTGCCAACCCTTAAAATGGGTATATTAAGTAAATTAACAATTAGGTAGAAAGAAATTATGCCAACAATTTCACAATTAGTACGTAAAGGAAGAACCAAGATTACCAAGAAGAGTAAATCGGCGGCCCTTGAATCGTGCCCACAACGCCGCGGCGTATGTACTCGTGTTTACACGACTACACCTAAGAAACCAAACTCGGCTATGCGTAAAGTTGCGCGTGTTCGTTTAACAAATGGTAAAGAGGTGAATGCATACATCGGAGGAGAAGGTCACAATTTACAAGAGCACTCGATAGTATTGGTAAGAGGTGGAAGGGTAAAAGATTTGCCAGGAGTTAGATATCATATTGTACGTGGAGCCTTAGACACCGCTGGTGTTGCAGGAAGAACGCAAGCGAGATCTAAATATGGTGCAAAACGCCCTAAGAAGTAAATCAACAACACTTTAAGAAGAAGTAATGAGAAAAAAACAGGCCAAGAAGAGACCTATTCTTCCAGATCCAAAATTTAACGATCAGTTAGTAACTCGTTTCGTTAATATGATGATGTGGAGTGGTAAGAAGTCTACAGCTTTTAAAGTATTTTATGATGCAATTGACATCGTAGAAGAAAAGAACACAAATGAAGAAAAGACAGCTTTAGAGCTGTGGAAAGATGCTTTATCTAACGTAATGCCGCACGTTGAAGTGCGTAGTCGTCGTGTGGGAGGAGCAACTTACCAGATACCAAACCAAATTCGCCCAGATCGTAAGATCTCTACTGCGATGAAGTGGTTAATTAGCTTTTCTCGTAAGAGAAATGAGAAGTCTATGGCTGCAAAGCTAGCTGCAGAGATTATGGCTGCGGCAAAAGAAGAAGGTGCTGCTGTTAAAAAGCGTGTTGATACACACAAAATGGCAGAAGCAAATAAAGCATTCTCACACTTTAGATTCTAAGAAATGGCAAGAGATTTAAAATTTACTAGAAATATTGGTATTGCGGCTCACATTGATGCTGGAAAAACCACTACTACAGAGCGTATACTTTATTATACGGGTGTAAGTCATAAAATCGGTGAGGTTCACGACGGTGCTGCAACGATGGACTGGATGGAGCAAGAGCAGGAGCGTGGTATTACAATTACCTCTGCTGCAACTACTTGTACTTGGAAGTTCCCAATGGAGAACGCTAAGCCTCTTCCAGAAACTAAAGACTATCACTTTAATATTATTGATACTCCTGGTCACGTTGATTTTACGGTAGAAGTTAACCGTTCTTTACGTGTTCTTGATGGATTAGTATTTCTTTTTAGTGCTGTAGATGGTGTTGAGCCACAGTCAGAAACTAACTGGAGACTTGCAGATAATTATAAAGTGCCTAGAATAGGTTTTGTAAACAAGATGGACCGTCAGGGTTCTAACTTCCTTGCTGTTTGTCAGCAGGTGAAGGATATGTTGAAGTCAAACGCTGTGCCTATCGTTTTAAACATAGGTGACGAGGGTGACTTTAAAGGTATTGTTGATCTTGTGAAGAACCGTGCAATTGTATGGCACGATGAAACTCAGGGGTCTACGTTTGACGTTATTGACATTCCTGAAGATATGAAAGAGGAAGCTCGTAAGTATCGAGCTATGCTTATTGAGGAGGTTGCAACATATGATGAAAACCTTCTTGAGAAATTTATGGAAGATGAAGATTCTATTACAGAAGAAGAGGTGCACGCTGCACTTCGTGCTGCTGTAATGGATATGGCGATTATCCCTATGATATGTGGATCTGCCTTTAAGAATAAAGGAGTTCAATTTCTTCTTGACGCAGTATGTCGTTACCTTCCTTCTCCTACAGATAAAGATGGTATCGTTGGGATTAACCCAGATACAGAAAAAGAAGAGCTACGTAAGCCAGACGTAAAAGAGCCATTTGCTGCTCTAGCGTTTAAAATTGCAACAGATCCTTTTGTAGGTCGTCTTGCATTCTTCCGTGCTTACTCGGGTCGTCTAGATGCTGGATCATATATCTTAAATAACCGTTCAGGTAAAAAAGAGCGTATATCACGTATCTATCAAATGCACTCTAATAAGCAAAATGCTATCGATTTCATCGAGGCTGGAGATATTGGAGCAGCAGTAGGATTTAAAGATATTAAGACTGGAGATACAATGTCCGATGAAAAGAACCCAATTGTTCTTGAATCTATGGACTTCCCAGATCCAGTAATTGGTATCGCTGTTGAGCCAAAAACTAAGGCAGATGTTGATAAGTTAGGTATGGCTTTAGCAAAACTTGCTGAAGAAGATCCAACGTTCCAAGTAAAAACAGATGAGGCATCAGGACAGACTATTATATCTGGAATGGGTGAGCTTCACTTAGATATTATTGTAGATCGTCTTAAGCGTGAGTTTAAGGTAGAAGTTTCTCAGGGTCAGCCACAGGTTGAGTACAAGGAGGCTATTACCCAAAAAGCACAGCACAGAGAAACTTATAAAAAGCAATCTGGTGGACGTGGTAAATTTGCAGATATCGTATTTACACTTGAACCAGCAGAAGAAGGCGCTGAAGGATTACAGTTTGAATCTACTATTAAAGGAGGTAACGTACCAAAAGAATTTGTTCCTTCTGTAGAGAAAGGATTCAAAATGGCAATGGTAAATGGACCTCTTGCAGGTTATGAGGTTGATGCTATGAAAGTAACATTAACAGATGGATCTTACCACGATGTGGATTCTGATCAACTTTCTTTCGAACTTGCTGCAAAGCTTGGATTTAAGAACGCTGCAAAAGCTGCAAAAGCTGTTATAATGGAGCCTATTATGAAGCTTGAGGTTATTACTCCAGAAGAAAATATGGGTGATATCGTAGGTGACCTTAACCGTCGTCGTGGTCAAGTATCTGATATGGGAGACCGTGCAGGTGCAAAGACAGTAAAAGCTACTGTGCCACTTTCTGAGATGTTTGGATATGTAACAACGTTACGTACGCTTTCATCTGGTCGTGCGACTTCAACTATGGAATTCTCGCACTATGCAGAAACTCCTTCTAATATTGCAGAAGAAGTAATCGCTGCCTCAAAAGGTACAAACGAATAATTACTAAGGAAATGAGTCAAAAAATTAGAATAAAACTAAAATCTTACGATCACAACTTAGTAGATAAGAGTGCTGAGAAAATCGTAAAGACTGTGAAGACGACAGGTGCTGTAGTAACTGGACCTATTCCGCTTCCAACACATAAAAAAATCTTTACTGTATTACGTTCTCCACACGTAAACAAGAAATCTCGTGAGCAGTTTGAGCTTAGCTCTTACAAGCGTTTACTTGATATCTATTCTTCTTCATCAAAGACTATTGATGCTTTAATGAAGTTAGAATTACCATCTGGAGTAGAGGTAGAGATTAAGGTGTGATAGGTGTTTACGCTTTTGCGAAAGCGTAAATAATAACCGCACTAACTTGTCCTGAGCTGCGCGCGAGGGAAAAACGGAAAACACACATTCAAGGTCGAACGTGTTCGGCCTTGTTTTTTGAATTGAATTTTAATAATTAATATTTATAAATATGTCTGGGTTAATCGGAAAGAAAGTAGGTATGACTAGCATCTTTGACGAGAACGGGAAGAATATTCCTTGTACAGTTATTGAAGCGGGTCCCTGCGTTATCACCCAAGTCAGAACCAAAGAAACTGACGGGTATGAAGCCCTTCAACTTGGTTTCGATGACGTTAAAAAGGCAAACAAAGCTGCTACTGGCCACGCCAAAAAAGCAGGAACTGTTGCTAAACGTAAAGTTGTCGAGTTTCAAGGATTTGAAGGAGAGTTTAAATTAGGAGATGCAATTACTGTAGATCATTTTGCTGAAGGAGAGTTTGTTGATGTATCGGGAACTTCAAAAGGTAAAGGATTTCAAGGGGTTGTAAAGCGTCACGGTTTTGCCGGTGTAGGTCAAGCGACTCACGGTCAACATAACCGTCTTAGAGCTCCTGGTTCTATTGGAGCAGCATCTTACCCTGCACGTGTATTCAAAGGAATGCGTATGGCAGGACGTATGGGTGGTGACAAAATAAAAGTTCAAAATCTTAAAGTATTGAAAGTAGTAGCTGAGAAGAACCTACTTGTAGTGAAAGGATGTGTTCCTGGTCACAAAAATGCTTATGTAATCATTCAGAAGTAATGAAGGTAGCAGTTGTAGATATCAAAGGAAAAGAAACAGGGAGAAAGGCAGACCTTTCTGATGCTGTTTTTGGAATTGAACCAAACAAGCACGCTGTTTACTTAGACGTTAAGCAATTTCTTGCAAACCAACGTCAAGGTACGCACAAGGCTAAAGAAAGAGCAGAGATCGCAGGATCTACTCGTAAAATCAAAAAACAAAAAGGAACAGGTACGGCTCGTGCGGGTAGTATCAAGTCTGGTGTTTTTAAAGGTGGAGGACGTATGTTCGGACCAAGACCGAGAAATTACTCTTTCAAATTAAATAAAGGATTAAAGAGACTTGCACGTCGTTCTGCACTTACAATGAAGGCTAACGATAACGCAATCACTGTAATAGAAGACTTCAATTTTGACGCTCCAAAAACAAAAGATTTTGTGAACGTTTTGAAAGCCTTAGGCTTAGAAAATAAAAAGTCACTAATAGTGTTGGGAGAGTCAAATAATAATGTATATTTGTCGTCGCGCAATTTAAAGGCCTCAAAAGTCGTAAAAAGCTCAGAATTAAGCACTTACGGTATTATGAATGCAAATAATGTTGTATTCTTAGAGGGTTCTTTAGAAGGTGTTGAGGCAAACTTAGCAAAATAAGACACGATGAGTATTTTAATAAAACCTGTTATTACAGAAAAAGCGACAAAAGATAGTGAGGAAATGAATCGCTATACTTTTGAAGTTAGTATGAGAACAAATAAGGTTGAAATTAAGAAAGCGGTAGAAGCTGCTTATGGTGTTTCAGTTGAAAAAGTTCGCACAATGAATGTCCGCCCGGATCGCAAGTCTCGTTATACGAAGTCTGGTGTTCTTTCTGGTAAAACAAATGCTATTAAGAAAGCAATTGTACAGCTGGCGGAAGGTGATACAATAGATTTTTATAACAACATTTAAGACAACAAAATGTCAGTAAGAAAATTAAAACCTATCACTCCTGGGCAGCGATTTAGAGTTGTAAATGGTTTTGACCAGATTACAACTGATAAGCCGGAAAAAAGCCTTTTGGCTCCGAAAAAACGCTCAGGTGGTAGAAACAATACGGGTAAAATGACAATTCGCCAAGTAGGTGGAGGTCACAAGAAGCGTTACCGTATTATCGATTTCAAACGTAACAAAGAAGGGGTTCCTGCAACTGTTGCGTCTATCCAGTATGATCCAAATAGAACTGCGTTTATCGCACTTCTTAATTATCAAGATGGAGAAAAGAGGTATATTATTGCTCAAAATGGTCTTCAAGTAGGTCAGAATTTAGTTTCTGGATCTAATGTAGCTCCAGAGATTGGTAATGCAATGCCGCTTTCAGATATTCCATTAGGTACTATAATCTCTTGTATAGAGTTGCGTCCAGGTCAAGGAGCTGTTATGGCTCGTTCGGCTGGAGCATTTGCTCAGTTAATGGCTCGTGATGGTAAATTTGCAACTGTAAAGTTGCCTTCAGGTGAGACAAGATTGATTCTTGCAACGTGTATGGCTACAATAGGAGCTGTGTCTAACAGTGATCACCAGTTACTTGTATCTGGTAAAGCTGGTAGAAGCCGTTGGTTAGGTCGTCGTCCACGTGTACGTCCAGTAGTGATGAACCCTGTTGATCACCCTATGGGAGGTGGTGAAGGTAAGTCTTCTGGAGGTCACCCTAGAAACCGTAATGGTGTACCTGCTAAAGGTTTCAGAACGCGCTCTAAGACGAAGTCGAGTAATAAGTATATTGTAGAACGTAGAAAGAAATAATAAGATATGGCACGTTCATTAAAAAAAGGACCTTACGTTCACTATAAGTTAGAAAAGAAAGTTGCTGCAAATGTAGAAGGCAATAAAAAGACTGTCATTAAGACTTGGTCTAGAGCTTCTATGATTACTCCAGATTTTGTGGGGCAAACTATTGCAGTACATAATGGTCGCCAGTTTGTACCAGTATATGTTACTGAGAATATGGTAGGTCATAAGCTAGGAGAATTTTCACCTACGCGTTCTTACAGAGGACACGGAGCTGATAAGAAAAATAAAGGTAAAAGATAACAGGAGATGGGAGTTCGTAAAAAAGAAGCGGCAAATCGTCGCAAAGAGGCTAACAAGTCTATCGCTTTCGCGAAATTGAATAACTGCCCTACCTCTCCACGTAAAATGCGTCTTGTAGCAGATATGGTACGAGGAACGCAAGTGGAAAGAGCACTTCAGTTATTGAAATTTAGTAATAAAGAAGCATCACGTAAAGTTGAGAAACTAGTTCTTTCTGCAGTTGCAAACTGGGAAGCAAAAAATGAAGACGCAAGTATCGAAGATGCAAATCTTTTTATTAAAGAGATCAAAGTTGATTCTGGAACAATGTTAAAAAGATTACGTCCAGCACCACAAGGTCGCGCGCACCGAATAAGAAAACGTTCTAACCACGTAACAGTGGTTCTTGGAGCAAAAGATAACACACAAAGCAATTAATTAGATGGGACAGAAGACAAATCCAATCGGAAATCGCCTTGGAATAATCAGAGGATGGGAATCTAACTGGTACGGAGGTAATGACTACGGTGATAAACTTGCCGAAGACGATAAGATTAGACGTTATATTCACGCTCGTTTAAGTAAAGCTAGTGTGTCAAGAGTTATCATTGAGCGTACGCTTAAACTTGTAACCGTTACTATTACTACTGCAAGACCTGGTATTATTATCGGGAAAGGTGGTCAGGAAGTAGACAAGTTAAAAGAAGAGCTTAAGAAACTCACAGGTAAAGAAGTACAAATTAATATCCACGAAATCAAACGTCCAGAGCTAGATGCATTTCTAGTAGGTCAGAGTGTTGCTCGTCAGATTGAAGGAAGAATTTCTTTCCGTCGTGCAATAAAGATGGCAATTGCGGCTGCAATGCGTATGAATGCTGAGGGTATTAAGATCCAGATTTCAGGGCGTTTGAACGGTGCAGAGATGGCACGTACAGAGTCTTATAAAGATGGACGTATTCCTTTATCAACTTTTAGAGCCGACATAGATTATGCTTTAGTTGAAGCTCACACTACTTACGGTAGACTGGGTGTTAAAGTATGGATTATGAAAGGTGAAGTATATGGCAAGAGAGAGCTTTCTCCTTTAGTTGGACTTCAAAACAGTAAGTCTAAAGGTGGCGGAGGTCGTAAGGATAACCGAGGACCACGTCGTAGAAAGTAATTTTTTAAAAAGACAGTAAAAAATGTTACAGCCTAGAAAAACAAAATTCCGCAAGCAGCAGAAGGGTCGTATGAAAGGACTAGCGCAAAGAGGGCACACGCTTTCTAATGGCCAGTTTGGTATAAAATCATTAGACTCAGCTTTTGTAACTGCGAGACAAATAGAAGCAGCTCGTATTGCAGCAACACGTTATATGAAAAGGGAAGGAACTCTTTGGATTAAGATCTTCCCGGACAAGCCTATTACAAAGAAGCCTCTTGAGGTACGTATGGGTAAAGGTAAAGGTGCTGTAGAATATTGGGCAGCAGTTGTAAAACCAGGACGCATTATGTTCGAATTAGGAGGTATTCCTGAACCAGTTGCAAAAGAGGCATTACGTCTTGCAGCTCAGAAATTACCAGTGAGAACTAAGTATGTCGTAGCTAGAGATTTTTCAGCTGAATAAATTTGAGTACTATGAAACAATCAGAGGTAAAAGGATTATCTACAGCAGAATTGCAAGAAGAGCTTGGTAAAGCAAAGAGATCTTATATGGATCTTAAGATGGCTCACGCTATCTCTCCACTTGACAATCCTATTCAATTGCGTTCTATGAGACGTACAGTCGCTAGAATTGCAACTGAATTAACTAAAAGAGAACAATAACGCTGCTTAAGATGGAAAAAAGAAATTTAAGAAAAGAGCGTGTTGGTGTAGTAACTAGTAACAAGATGCAAAAATCTATCGTTGTTGCCGAAGTTAAAAAAGTAAAGCACCCTATGTATGGTAAGTTCGTTTTAAAAACGAAGAAGTATGTAGCACACGACGAAACAAACGACTGCAACGAAGGAGATACAGTTAGGATAATGGAAACACGTCCTATGAGTAAATCTAAGACTTGGAGACTAGTAGAAATCATTGAAAGAGCGAAGTAATGTTACAGCAAGAATCAAGATTAAAAGTAGCAGACAATACAGGAGCAAAAGAAGTTTTGACTATCCGTGTATTAGGAGGTACTAAGAGAAGATATGCTTCTGTAGGAGACAAGATTGTTGTATCTGTAAAGGATGCAACACCTAATGGCCAGGTTAAAAAAGGTGCCGTGTCTACAGCAGTAGTTGTGCGTACTAAGAAAGAAGTACGTCGTCCAGATGGATCTTATATCCGTTTTGATGATAACGCTTGTGTTCTTTTAACTGCTCAAGGTGAGATGCGCGGTACTCGTGTGTTTGGACCAGTAGCAAGAGAGCTTCGTGACAAACAGTTTATGAAGATTGTATCATTAGCACCAGAGGTGCTTTAATACAGAGAAGAAGATGACAAAGCTTAAAATAAAAACGGGAGATACTGTAAAGGTTATTGCTGGAGATCATAAAGGATCTGAAGGTAAAGTCGTAAAAGTATTTATCGAGAAGAACAAAGCAATCGTTGAGGGTGTTAATATGGTGAAGAAGCACGAAAAGCCTAGCGCCGCAAATCCTCAAGGTGGAATAAAAGAAAAAGAAGCGCCACTTCAAATATCTAACCTTTCCCTTTTAGATAAGGATGGTAAAACTACGAGAGTAGGTTACCGTATGGAAGATGGTAAGAAGGTACGCTTTGCAAAGTCTAACAACGAAATATTATAGTGATGGGATACGTACCAAGACTAAAACAAGAGTTTAATGACCGCGTGACGCCAGCCCTTCAAGAAGAGTTTGGATATAAGAACGTTATGCAGGTACCTCGTCTTAATAAGATTGTAGTATCTCGTGGTGTTGGAGCTGCGGTTGCAGATAAGAAGTTAGTTGAAAATGCTGTAGAAGAGCTTACTCTTATTACAGGACAAAGAGCTATCTCGACAATGTCTAAAAAAGATGTTGCAACATTTAAATTACGTAAAGGAATGCCTATTGGTGCAAAAGTAACTTTACGTGGGGAGCGTATGTATGAGTTTTTAGATAGACTTGTAACATCTGCATTGCCACGTGTACGTGACTTTAACGGTATTAATGCAACAGGATTTGATGGGCGTGGTAACTATAGTATGGGTATCACTGAGCAAATCATTTTTCCAGAGATCAATATTGACAGAATTAAGAAAATTGATGGTATGAACATCACTTTTCAAACATCTGCTCAAACTGATAAGGAAGCAAAATCGTTGCTTAAAGAATTAGGTTTACCTTTTAAAAAGAACTAAGATATGGCTAAAGAATCAATGAAAGCCCGTGAGGTAAAGCGTGCTAAAACAGTTGCAAAATATGCTGAAAAACGTAAAGCTTTAAAAGAAGCTGGAGATTACGAAGGACTGCAAAAGCTACCTAAGAACGCTTCACCTATACGTCAGCACAATCGGTGCAAACTTACAGGTCGTCCTAAAGGTTATATGCGTCAGTTTGGTATATCACGTGTGATGTTCCGTCAGATGGCTAACCAAGGGTTGATACCAGGTGTTAAGAAAGCAAGCTGGTAGATTAAAGAGTACAAATTGGTAGAAGGTTCTTTTTATGCTTTCGCGAAAGCGGAAATAGAGAAAACCACTACCGTAACTATAATTAAATGAATACAGATACTATTGCAGATTTTCTGACACGTGTGCGTAACGCATCGGCAGCAAATCACAGAGTGGTCGAGATTCCAGCATCAAACCTTAAGAAGGCGATGACTAAAATCTTATTTGACCAAGGTTACATCCTTAGCTACAAATTTGTAGAAGGTAAAGCGCAGGATACTATCAAGATTGCCTTGAAGTATGATCGCATTACTAAAGAAGCAGTTATTAAGGATATCCAAAGAATCAGTAAGCCTGGTTTACGTAAATATTCTTCATCTAGTGAGATACCTCGTATCTTAAACGGTTTAGGTATTGCTATTGTCTCTACTTCTAAAGGAGTTATGACAGGTAAGCAAGCGCAACAACAGAATGTTGGAGGAGAGGTACTTTGTTACGTTTACTAATCAGATAAAAAGACAAAGACATGTCAAGAATAGGTAAAAGTCCAATTACAGTGCCAGAAGGAGTTACAGTAACTCTTGCTGATAACACTGTAACAGTAAAAGGAAAATTAGGCGAGCTTACGCAAGAGTACTCTGGTATTAAGATCAAAATCGAAGAAGGGGTTATTACTTTAGAGCGCGCATCAGATAAAAAAGACCTTCGTGCAAAGCACGGTCTTTATAGAGCTCTTATCGCAAATATGATAGAAGGAGTTTCTAAAGGTTTTGAAAAGCAACTTGAGTTAGTAGGAGTAGGTTACAGAGCAAGTAATCAGGGTAATAAACTTGATCTTGCTGTAGGATTCTCTCACAACATCGTTTTAGATGTAGCTCCAGAAGTAAAAGTTGAGACAATCTCAGAAAAAGGTAAGAATCCTATAGTGAAGTTAACTTCACACGATAAGCAACTAGTAGGGGCTGTCGCTGCAAAGATTCGTGGTTTCCGTAAGCCTGAGCCTTACAAAGGAAAAGGAATCAAGTTTGTAGGAGAGGTAATAAGAAGAAAAGCAGGTAAATCTGCATAATACATAGAGAAATGGCATTATCAAAAAGTGAAAAAAGAAATAGAATTCACCTTAGAATTCGTAAGACTATTTCTGGATCTGCGGAGAGACCAAGACTCTGTGTGTTTAGAAGTAATAAAGAGATTTATGCACAGTTAATAGATGATCTTAGCGGAAAAACTATTACGTCTGCATCATCACGTGACAAGGATATCGCTGCTGCGAAAACTAACAAATCTGAAACTGCAAAACTTGTAGGTAAGGCAATCGCCGAAAAAGCTACAAAATCTGGAGTTGAGGCTGTAGTATTTGATAGAGGAGGTTACCTTTATCACGGAAGAATTAAACAACTAGCAGAGGGCGCAAGAGAAGGCGGTCTTAAATTCTAATAAAGTTATGTATCAAGATTATAAAAACGTAGAGTTAGTAAAGCCAAGTGGCTTAGACTTAAAAGATCGTCTAGTAGGCGTTCAGCGTGTTACTAAGGTAACTAAAGGAGGTAGAGCTTTTGGATTTTCTGCTATAGTTGTAGTAGGTGATGAGAATGGTGTTGTAGGACACGGATTAGGAAAGTCAAAAGAAGTAGCATCTGCAATTGCAAAGGCTATGGAAGATGCTAAGAAAAACCTAGTGCGTATACCGCTTAACAAAGCGACTATCCCTCACGAACAGAAAGGTAAGTTTGGAGGAGCTCGTGTATTACTTTTACCAGCAGCTGCCGGTACAGGAGTAATCGCAGGTGGTGCAATACGTGCCGTACTTGAATCAGTAGGTATACACGATGTACTTTCTAAGAATCAAGGATCTTCAAACCCACACAACGTAGTAAAAGCAACTTTTGATGCTTTATTACAATTAAGAAGTGCAGAGACAGTTGCAAAGCAACGTGGTATCTCACTTGATAAAGTGTTTAAAGGATAAATCAGGGAACAATGGCAAAAATCAAAGTAACAAAGGTGAAGAGCGCGATTAATCGCACGCAGAACCAGAAGAGAATTTTAGAATCTCTTGGATTGAGAAAAATAGGCCAGGTAAAGGTGCACGATAACACACCTAACATCCTTGGTATGGTAAATAAAGTAAGTCACTTAGTTTCTGTAGAAGAAGCTTAATATAAATAACAGATGGAGTTAAATAACTTAAGACCTGCAAAAGGCGCTGTTAAGAAAAACGACGGTCGTAAAGGACGTGGCCAGGCAACTGGAAACGGTGGAACAGCTGGTCGTGGACACAAAGGACAGAAGTCACGTTCTGGGTATAGCAAGAAAATTGGTTTTGAAGGTGGACAAATGCCACTTCAACGTCGTGTACCTAAATTTGGATTTACAAACATAAACCGTAAGGAGTATGCAGGTATAAATCTAGATACATTACAAGAGTATGTAGACGCTGGTCGTCTTACAGAAGAAGTTTCTATAGATACACTTATTGAAGCTGGTCTTGTAGGTAAGAACGATTTAGTAAAGATTTTAGGTAGAGGTGAGCTTAAAGCTAAAATCAAAGTAACTGCTCATAAATTTACTGCAACTGCAAAAGCTGCTGTTGAGGCTGCTGGTGGTGAAGCTGTAACTTTATAATCGATAGAAGAGGATGAAATTTATAGATACAATAAAGAATATCTGGAAGATTGATGAGCTTAGGAATAGAATAATTCTTACGCTTACGCTTCTCCTCGTATATCGTTTTGGTGCACAAGTTGTACTTCCGGGTATAGATGCGTCACAATTAGGAGGTCTTCAGGCTTCTACAGACCAAGGGCTTTTAGGGCTTTTGGCTGCGTTTACAGGAGGTGCCTTTTCTAATGCATCTGTATTCGCATTAGGTATTATGCCTTACATTTCTGCTTCGATTGTAGTACAGTTAATGGGTATTGCAATACCTTATTTACAAAAACTACAGAAGGAGGGAGAAAGTGGTCGTCGTAAGATTAATCAGATTACGCGTTGGTTAACTATCGCTATCTGTTTATTACAGGCGCCAGGCTACCTAGCTGCATTACCTGCGCTAGGAGTACCTTCAACTGCTTTTGTAATGGGTCTTACACCTACATTCTACATTTCTTCAGTACTTATCCTTGTAACAGGATGTATCTTTGCGATGTGGTTAGGTGAGAAGATTACAGATAAGGGAATAGGTAATGGTATATCACTACTCATTATGGTAGGTATTATCGCAACGATGCCTATATCTTTTGTACAAGAGTGGGTTGCCCGTGTTACTGAATCTAATGGTGGATTAATAATGATCCTTATTGAATTAGTAATTTGGTTTGTGATTATTCTTCTTTGTATCCTATTGGTTATGGCAGTGCGTCAAGTTCCTGTATCATATGCAAGAAGAACTGCAACTGGTGAGTATGAAAAGAACGCGTTTGGAGCTAGAAATTTTTTACCTCTTAAATTAAATGCTTCCGGAGTAATGCCAATAATATTTGCACAGGCTATTATGTTTGTACCTGGTCTTATTGGAGAAGCGAGTTTCCTTGCTGACACATCGGTAGGTACTTGGTTACAGACTAACTTTGGAAATAATATATTTGGATTTTGGTATAATTTAGTTTTTGGACTTTTGATTATTATCTTTACATATTTTTATACTGCGATTACAGTACCTACCAATAAAATGGCAGAAGATCTTAAGCGTAGTGGAGGTTTTATAGCTGGGATACGTCCAGGTTCTGAAACTGCAGAGTATTTAGATAAGATAATGTCTCAGATTACATTACCAGGGTCTATATTTTTAGCACTTATCGCTATATTTCCTGCTATTGCAGTAAATGTTTTAGGTATGCAGCAAGGATGGGCTTTATTTTATGGAGGGACTTCTCTACTCATTATGGTGGGTGTAGCAATAGATACTATGCAACAAGTGAATTCTTATCTGCTTAATAAGCACTATGATGGTCTTATGAAGTCTGGTAAAAACCGTAAAGCAGTAGCATAATGGCAAAACAAGCAGCAATAGAACAAGACGGGTCTATTATAGAAGCATTATCAAATGCAATGTTTCGTGTAGAACTAGAAAATGGTCACGTTGTGACAGCGCATATCTCAGGTAAGATGCGTATGCACTATATTAAATTATTACCTGGGGATAAAGTAAAATTAGAAATGAGTCCTTACGATTTGTCAAAGGCTCGTATAACTTACCGCTATTAAGCGGAAAAAAGCTGGATATGAAAGTAAGAGCATCCATTAAGAAAAGAAGTGCCGATTGCAAGATCGTTCGTCGCAAAGGCAGATTATACGTAATAAACAAAAAGAACCCTAGGTTTAAACAAAGACAAGGTTAATAGTTATGGCTAGAATTGCAGGGATAGATATCCCAAAACAAAAGAGAGGTGTAATTGCATTAACGTACATCTTTGGAATAGGAAAAAGTAGAGCGCAAGAAATACTTGCAACTGCAAATGTATCAGAAGACAAGAAAGTGTCTGATTGGGATGATGACGAGATAGGTCGTATTCGTGATGCTGTTGGCGCATTTACTATCGAAGGGGAACTTCGTTCTGAAGTATCTTTGAACATTAAGCGTTTGATGGACATCGGGTGTTACCGTGGTATCCGTCACCGTGTAGGTCTTCCATTAAGAGGACAGCGTACAAAGAATAACTCACGTACGAGAAAAGGAAAGCGTAAAACAGTTGCAAACAAGAAGAAAGCAACTAAATAATAAGGCATAATGGCAAAGCAAACTGCAAAAAAACGTAAAGTTGTTGTAGAATCAGTAGGAGAAGCGCACGTAACAGCTTCTTTTAACAACATCATCATATCGTTAACAAACAAAAAAGGAGATGTAATCTCTTGGTCATCTGCTGGTAAAATGGGCTTCAGAGGTTCTAAAAAGAACACTCCTTATGCTGCTCAAACTGCTGCAGAAGATTGTGCAAAGGTTGCTCACGAGGCAGGCCTTCGTAAAGTAAAAGTTTATGTAAAAGGACCGGGTAACGGACGTGAGTCTGCGATACGTGCTGTACATAATAGTGGAATTGAAGTAACAGAAATCATTGATATCACTCCAATGCCACATAACGGGTGTCGTCCTCCAAAAAGACGTCGCGTTTAATAAGTAATTATTTAATTAATATCTCGAGGGAGAACGGTTTGCAAAGGATTGACCTTAATTTCTAACCACCCTCAAAACACACATTTAAAATGGCAAGATATACTGGTCCCAAAACAAAGATCGCACGTAAATTTAGCGAAGCAATCTTCGGAGAAGACAAATCTTTTGAAAAAAGAAATTACCCTCCAGGGCAACACGGAAACAACAGACGTAGAGGAAAAAAATCTGAATACGCTGTACAACTAGCTGAGAAGCAAAAAGCAAAGTATACTTACGGTATACTAGAGCGTCAGTTCAGAAATATGTATGACAGAGCAAACCGTGCTCCTGGAATTACAGGTGAAGTTCTTTTACAATTATGTGAGTGTCGTCTAGACAACGTAGTTTATAGAATGGGAATGTCTCCTTCTAGAAGTGGCGCACGTCAGTTAGTAGGACACCGTCATATTACTGTAAATGGTAATATTGTTAACATCCCTTCTTACCAAGTAAAAGCTGGTGATGTTATCGCTGTACGCGAAAAGTCTAAATCTTTAGAAGTAATTTCTAACTCTCTATCTAATGCAAGTCACGTTTATGAGTGGATCACTTGGAACAACGATAAGAAAGAGGGAACATTTGTGGCAGTACCACAACGTCTTCAGATACCTGAAAACATCAACACACAGTTCATCGTCGAGCTGTACTCTAAGTAATAACCACTAAAGCTAGAAAACCGATATGGCAATATTAAATTTCCAGAAGCCCGATAAAGTCATTATGATTGACTCTACTGATTTTGAAGGTAAATTTGAGTTTAGACCTTTAGAACCAGGTTATGGTTTAACAGTAGGAAACGCTTTACGTCGTGTATTACTATCTTCATTAGAAGGTTTTGCAATTACATCTGTACGTATAGAAGGTGTAGACCACGAGTTTTCAACATTGGCTGGAGTAGTAGAAGATGTTACAGAAATAATTCTTAACCTCAAACAAGTACGTTTCAAACGTCAAATAGAGGAGATAGATAATGAGACTGTAACTATATCTTTATCAGGTGTTGATCAATTAACAGCTGGAGATTTCCAAAAGTTTATTTCAGGATTCCAAGTGCTTAACCCAGATATGGTTATAGCAAATATGGATAAGAAAGTGAATCTTAATATGGAAATCACTATAGAGAAAGGACGTGGGTACGTTCCTGCAGAGGAAAATAAGAAATCTAATGCTCCATTAGGAACAATATTTACAGATTCTATTTATACACCTATCCGTAATGTAAAATACAGTATAGAAAATTACCGTGTTGAGCAAAAGACTGATTATGAAAAATTAGTCTTCGAAATAATTACAGATGGTTCAATCCACCCTAAAGAAGCACTTACTGAAGCAGCAAAAACACTTATCCACCACTTTATGTTATTCTCAGATGAGCGTATCACTTTAGAGGCAGATGAGATTGCACAAACTGAAACATATGATGAGGAGTCTCTTCATATGCGTCAGTTACTTAAAACTAAGCTTATCGATATGGATCTTTCTGTACGTGCGCTTAACTGTTTAAAGGCTGCAGAGGTAGAAACCTTAGGAGATCTTGTTTCTTATAACAAGAATGATTTGATGAAGTTTAGAAACTTTGGTAAAAAATCACTTACTGAGCTTGAAGAGTTAGTAAATGTAAAAGGTCTAAGTTTCGGAATGGATCTAGCCAAATATAAATTAGATAAAGACTAGGTAGCTGTACTTTTAATAGAATAGCGCTTTCGCGAAAGCGGAAAAATAATTATTACAATGAGACACGGAAAGAAATTTAATCACTTAGGGAGAAAGACTGCACATAGAAAATCTATGCTTGCAAATATGGCTTGCTCTTTAATTGAACATAAAAGAATAAATACTACAGTTGCAAAGGCAAAAGCACTTAAGCAATTTGTAGAGCCTATGATTACTAAATCAAAATCTGATACGACTCACAACCGTCGTATTGTATTTGCAAAACTTCGTCAGAAGGATGCAGTTACAGAATTATTTAGAGATGTTGCGGCAAAGGTAGGTGATCGTCCAGGAGGTTATACTCGCATCATCAAGTTGGGTAACCGTCTTGGAGATAATGCAGATATGGCAATGATCGAACTTGTAGATTACAATGAGATTTATAACGCTGGTAAACCTGCCAAAAAGAAATCTACTCGTCGTGGAGGTAAGAAAGCTGAAGCTGCTCCTGCAGTTAGAGAAACTGCTTCAAACGAGGAAGAATAGAACGGTAAACCTTATGAAAATAGGTTAATTAGTATCGGGATTTACTGCAAGGTAAATCCCTTTTTTTATTTTTGGCGGTATAATTAAATGTTTGGCAAAGTGTTTGCCTATTAGTTACTGAAATTAAAATATTAGAAAATGAAAAAAATAGCTGTAGTTGTATTGTGTGTTTTAGCAACATCACTTTACGCACAAAAAAAAGGTGTAGATGCAAATAACAATGTACTTGGTGCTGTAGCAACATTTGGTCCTGATGGGGCAAACGTCGGAGGGTCAAGTGTTATTTATAATCCACCAAGACCTATAGACGGGACAATACACGTATTTGATACTTGGCGCAATAATGCCATTATACAGACTACCGGAGGTATGACGTTGCGTTTGCGTGATAATATTAATCTCAATGCCAGACGTAATGTTTTTGAATCTAAGATAGGAACAGACTCAGTATTTACTTTTGATTTTACAAACATTGAGAAAATGGTTGTAAATAATAAGACGTATAAAAACATCTTTTCTCCAGTAGAGGGAGGTTACCGTCTAGTAGAGGTTGTAGCAGAAACTGATGATTTTGCTATATATAAAGATTATAAAATCGATATTAAGGAAGGAAACCCTAACCCGATGCTTGCTCAACAAAATGACAAGTATCTTATGAAAGACTCTTACTATGTGAAGAAGGGTAGAAGCTTTAAAAAGTTTAAATTAAAAAAATCTAGCTTTTTAAAACTTGCAGGTAGTAAAGCCGATATGCTTGAGGCCTATGCAGATAAAAATGATCTCAATTTTAGAGATGAGAAAGACCTTGAAAAGATCGCCAGTTACTATGGCAGTTTATAATATTATTTATGGGAGCTATTTGGCTCCCATTTTTTTTGTTTAGATATGGGATAAAGTCCTTTTCTGAAAACCTTTTTTTAACCTATTTTTGTAAAGTTTATAAAATAAATTCTGAATGAAATATCAATCTAGAAGACCTGCCTTACTTTTATTATCAGATGGGACTATATTTCACGGTAAAGCCGTTGGAGATAAAGAAGCAACTTCATATGGAGAAGTTTGTTTTAATACCGGTATGACGGGATATCAAGAGATCTTTACAGATCCTTCATATTTTGGGCAATTAATGGTAACTGCAAATGCTCACATAGGTAACTACGGAGCTACAGATGTTGAGACAGAGTCTGATAAAGTAAAAATATCAGGTCTTATATGTAGAAACTTTAGTTATAATTTTTCTCGCAAAGATGCTCAGGAGTCTCTAGAGCAGTTTTTAGACAAGAGTGATTTATTTGCTATTTCTGATGTTGATACTAGGGCACTAGTAGCACACATACGTGATAATGGAGCTATGAATGCTTTAATTACTACAGATGTAGAAAATATAGAAGCACTTAAGGCAAAGCTAGCCGAAGTTCCCGATATGAATGGTCTTGAACTAGCATCAAAAGTTTCTACAAAGGAGCCATACTACTTTGGAGAAGAGGATGCCGAGGTTAAAATTGCAGCCCTTGATATTGGAATTAAGCGCAACATCTTACGTAACCTTGCAAAGCGTGGAGCTTATGTAAAGGTTTTTCCTTATGATACAACATACCAAGAAATGAAATCTTGGAATCCAGATGGATATTTTCTATCAAATGGTCCTGGTGATCCAGAACCGCTAGTAAATGCCATTCAGGTCGCAAAGGATATCATTGCAGATGATGAGCCTCTTTTCGGGATATGTCTCGGTCATCAAGTAATTGCCCTTGCAAATGGAATTTCAACATATAAGATGCATAATGGGCATCGCGGTATTAACCACCCTATTAAGAACCTAATTACAGGTAAAGGTGAGATAACTTCTCAAAATCACGGTTTCTCTATTAATAAAGAAGAGACAGAAGCACATCCAGATGTTGAGATAACACACGTTCATCTCAACGATCATAGCGTAGCGGGTATTAAAATGAAAAATAAAAATTGTTTCTCAGTACAATATCACCCAGAAGCAAGCCCAGGACCTAATGATGCTACCTATCTATTTGATCAGTTTATAGAAAATATAAAAAGCGTAACAGCATAAAAATTTAATCCCTTCCATTATGGCAGGGATTTTTTTTATAACGCTTACGCGAAAACGTTATCGCGACAATAACCTATCAATTTATAGAAATTAAGGTCAAAATCGTATTTTTACGTAACTAACAAAACAACTAAGAAAATGAGCATTATCATAGAAATTCACGCAAGACAAATATTTGATTCAAGAGGTAACCCTACAGTAGAGGTAGATGTATTTACAGAACTGGGCGCTATGGGTAGAGCAGCAGTACCTTCTGGAGCATCTACAGGTGAGCACGAAGCTGTTGAGTTGCGTGATGGTGGTACAGATTTTATGGGTAAAGGTGTTAAGAAAGCGGTAGAAAATGTAAACACCCTTATCGCTCCAGAACTCTTAGGTGTTTCAGTTTTTGAACAAAATGCCATAGATGAGTTAATGATTGAGCTAGATGGCACTCCTAACAAGTCGAAATTAGGAGCAAACGCTATATTAGGAGTTTCATTAGCCTGCGCAAAAGCTGCAGCAGCCGAGCTTAATATGCCGTTATATAGATATATAGGTGGAGTTAGTGCAAACACACTTCCAGTACCTATGATGAATATTATAAATGGAGGTTCTCATAGTGATGCACCTATTGCATTTCAAGAGTTTATGGTAATGCCTGTAAAAGCAGAGAGCTTTAGTCACGCCTTACAGATGGGTACAGAAATATTTCATAATCTTAAAAAAGTATTGCACGACAGAAATTTAAGTACAGCTGTAGGAGATGAGGGAGGATTTGCGCCTGCACTTGACGGTACAGAAGATGCACTTGATAGTGTAAAACTTGCTGTAGAAAAAGCTGGTTATTCTTGGGGTGATGAGATAATGATTGCCTTAGACTGTGCCGCTGCAGAGTTTTATGTAGACGGAAAATATAACTATGCAAAATTTGAAGGAGAAGGAGGTAAAATACGCACTAGTGAGGAGCAAGCAGATTATCTAGCAGAACTAGCAGATAAGTATCCTATTATTTCAATAGAAGATGGTATGGATGAAAATGACTGGGAAGGCTGGAAATATTTAACCGATAAGGTGGGTGATAAAGTGCAGCTTGTAGGAGATGATTTATTTGTTACTAACGTAGAGAGACTCTCTCGAGGTATTAATGAAGGTATTGCAAACTCAATCCTTATTAAGGTAAATCAAATAGGGACTCTTACAGAAACTATTGCAGCCGTAAATATGGCTCACAATGCTGGATATACATCAGTAATGTCACACAGGTCTGGTGAAACCGAAGATAATACTATTGCAGATCTCGCAGTAGCACTTAATACGGGACAGATCAAAACTGGTTCGGCTTCTAGGTCAGACCGTATGGCAAAGTATAATCAACTTATTCGTATAGAAGAAATGCTTGCAGATACTGCTTACTTTCCGGCAATGAATGCTTTTAAAATTAAATAGAATTAAAACTATATTTCTTAAAACCCTCTCTCGGAGAGGGTTTTTTTTATGAGAAGATTTTTATTTTAAGTCTGGTTTACTGGCATATAGGAGTCAGTTTAAGTAAAAAGTAAAAATTTATTATTTTTTACAAGTAGAATGTTTTTAAAAAACAAGTTTTTAAAAAAAGAAAGAATAAACTTACACAAAAACACTTGTACATCGACAAAAAGAACGTAAATTGCCGACGTAAAGATGAAGTAACCGCTATAAGGTTATCTTTAGACTTTCATTAGGTAGTTAAAATTCAAGAAGTAACACCTTAATAGTTTGCCCACAATTGTTGATACCACGTTAGTGAATAAACAGGTATATAATTTTTTAAGTTGGGTAAAGAGCGGGCAGTGAGGCCCTTTTGCTGCACGCTCGCTCTTTTTAAAAAACTGTATCTAAGCATTAAATCTTTATTTTAAATTTGAGGGCTTAGCTATGATTTCAGAAAGTTATAGAACAGCACTATCTTAAGATAATTTATACATCTCCATCTATTTATTTACGCGGTAAGCAATAGAAAGGTCAAAAGACCGATATTTTTACATTTTATTAACCATCTAGCGGCGTATTATGTTAAATAAAACGACTTCTTTTTTGTAATTTAGCTGTCCAAAATAAACTAAGTAAAAATAAATTTTTTCAGGCATAGATGGCAGATAAAGCAACTTTAACAATAGACGGAAAGAGCTACGAGTTTCCTATCATTACAGGTACAGAGCAAGAGCAGGCAATAGACATTAAAGCACTTAGAGGTGCTACTGGAGGTATAACGACTATTGACCCAGGTTATAAAAATACAGGGTCTTGCCAGAGTGCTATTACTTTCCTTGATGGAGAAAAAGGTATTCTTAGATATAGAGGATACTCTATAGAAGAACTTGCCGAAAAAGCAGACTTTCTTGAAACTGCATATCTTTTAATTTTTGGAGAATTACCTACAAAGGAGCAGCTTGCAAAATTTGATTCAGATATTAAGTCGGAGTCTCACGTAGATGAGGATATGAAGAAAATCTTAGATGGTTTTCCTAAGTCTGCTCACCCTATGGGAGTATTAAGTGCTCTTACATCTGCACTTATTGCATTTAATCCTTCTACAGTAAATGTAGATTCTGAAGAAGAAATGTATAACGCAATCGTAAAGCTACTAGCTAAGTTTCCTGTGCTAGCTGCTTGGGCAATGCGTAAAAAGAAAAGTCAGCCGTTAGATTACGGAGATAACTCACTAGGGTATGTAGAGAACTTCCATAAAATGATGTTCTCAAAACCTAATGAAGCTTATACAGTAGATAAAGAGATAATCGCTGCTATAGATAAGTTATTAATTTTACACGCAGACCACGAGCAAAACTGTTCTACATCTACAGTGCGTATTGTAGGATCATCTCACGCTGGTCTATTTGCTTCAATCTCTGCAGGTATCTCTGCATTATGGGGTCCTTTACACGGAGGAGCAAACCAAGCAGTTATAGAAATGCTTGAGGCAATAAAGAATGATGGTGGTGATACTAAGAAATATATGGCAAAGGCAAAGGATAAGCAAGATCCTTTCCGTCTTATGGGCTTTGGACATAGAGTTTATAAAAACTTTGATCCGCGCGCAAAGATCATAAAAGTAGCTGCAGACGAGGTTCTTGGTCAACTAGGTATACAAGATCCAGTTCTTGATATTGCAAAAGGTCTTGAAAAAGAAGCGCTAGAAGATCCATATTTTGTAGATCGTAAATTATATCCTAATGTAGATTTTTACTCAGGTATTATTTACAGAGCTCTAGACATTCCAGTAGAGATGTTTACGGTTATGTTTGCATTAGGTCGTTTACCAGGGTGGATCGCACAATGGAGAGAAATGCGTCTTAACAAAGAACCTATAGGTCGTCCACGTCAGGTTTATACTGGTGAGAACTTAAGAGCTTTTAAAGAAGTTTCTGAGAGATAAAAACTCAGTAGTACATAAAAAAAGAGCAAGCGTTTAGCTTGCTCTTTTTTTATGCCTTAAAAGCAATAACGTAACTATTTAAAAAATTGTAAATTCACTTTCGTGAAAGATACCAAGCACCCATCACCAGTTATCGTAGAGCAACCTGAACTTATCCTTGTAGGTTTACAGGCTACAATGTCTCTAGCTCATAATACTACAATGCAGTTATGGCAAGCCTTTGGACCGCTAAGGAGGACTATTCTTAATAAGTCTAATAGAGGGAGTTATAGTGTGCAATGCTATGCAGATGATTTTATGACTACTCCATTTACACCAGAAACTAAGTTTGTAAAATGGGCCGCAGTAGCTGTAACAACCGAAAATGACATTCCAAATCAATTAGAAGTATTAAAAATCCCAAAAGGTAAATGGGTAGTTTTTCCATACAAAGGAACCACACGTGATTTTGGAGCATTTGCTCAATATATCTACAGTCAGTGGTTACCAAATTCTGGGTATCAATTAGATGATAGACCACATTATGAATTTATGCCAGAGGACTACCTAGGCCCAAATAATCCACAATCTGAAGAAGAAGTGTGGATACCTATTAAGTAAGCTTTCGCGAAAGCGTAAAAATCACGATGCACTGCGTATATGATAAATTTCATATAGATTGGCATTCTTTTTTTAGCAAAACTGAGTTATCTTTACCTTATGCTTAAACTAAACGTAAAGAACGAAACTTCAAGGCTTAGAGCCGTAATCTTAGGTACTGCCGAAAGTAATGGACCTACTCCAAAACTTGAGGAAGCCTATGATCCAAAATCTGCGCTACATTTAAGAGAAGGAACGTATCCTCTAGAGAAAGATATGGTTCCAGAGATGGAAGCCGTGGCAGCAGTCTTTAAAAAGTACGATGTAGAGGTTTACAGACCGCAAATTATAGAGAACCTAAATCAGATCTTTACACGTGATATAGGATTTGTTATAGATGATAAATTCTTTAAATCTAATATATTACCAGACAGAGAAGAAGAGATAGAAGCCATTGAGCACGTGATAAGACAAGTGCCGTCTACACACGTTTTTAGATTACCAGAAGAGGCGCACATTGAGGGAGGAGATGTGATGCTGGCAGATGATCATATTTTTATAGGTACATATAGAGGTGATGATTATCCAGATTATATCATTGCGCGTACTAATATGCTTGCGGTAGGTATGATTCAAGATTTATTCCCTCGCAAGAAGGTAATGTCTTTTGACCTTAGAAAGTCTAATACAGATCCTTATAATAATGCCTTACATTTAGATTGCTGTTTTCAGCCAGTGGGGAATGGTAAAGCTATACTTCATAAAAATGGTTTTTTACAAGAAAAGGAATACGAGTGGCTGGTAAACTTTTACGGGAAAGAAAATATCTTTGAAATCACCTCTCAGGAGATGTTTAATATGAATTCTAATATCTTTAGTATTTCTCCAGAGGTAGTAATTTCTGAACGCAATTTTACCAGATTAAACACTTGGCTACGCGATCAAGATATCACTGTAGAAGAGGTTCCTTATGCAGAGATAGCAAAGCAAGAAGGCTTGCTGCGCTGCAGTACATTGCCACTTATAAGAGACTAGAAAAGTATTTAATTCGCTAAAAAGAGGAAGCTAATCTTTTTTCTAGAATATGAATATATTCAGTGGTTTTGTTAGATTTATTAGTTCTCTTGTTGTCAGCCTTGAATCTTTGGTAATCAGTCGATATCACATTGTATTGACCATACTTGCTCATAATGTCCCCTATTTGATCTAATGACATTAAACCTTCATTATTGTAGCTTAAAAAAATATTTTTAAATTTGGCATTCGCAATTAATTCTTCAAATTCTTTAAGCACAGTTCTCTTACTACAGTATTTTGACCTATTGTATTCTCTTAAACCTGTCTTTCCCTTTGGCTCAAACTTGTCAAATTTGGATATTGTATTAAGAAGGTGATAGTTAGAACCGTATTGTCTGGTATTGTAAGGAGGATCTAAGTATAGTATGTCACCACTGATTTTTTTAATTAAAACATTACTATCAGAATTGTAAGCCTTGTGTTTTCCGCTGGTAATTTCAAAAAAGGCAGGACTAATAACAATATCTTTTTTAGCTGATTTTTTTAGCTTCTTAAGATATGCTCCATATACTGAAGCTGTGTTAGCAACTTTATCCATACTTTCAATTAAGCTTGCTAGCAAAAAAATATACGTCTTTTCAGTAATTTCCTTATTTAGATGCCAAAGTTCAATTTGTTGGCGTATAGCATCCAACATTTGTCCATTATGATCGGAAAAGTAAAGCCTTTCTCCGTGTCCTCCCGCACAGTAGTTGTTATATATAAATCCTGTTGTAATTGGTTCGAGATTATTTAAAAAATCAAAATATTCAGTATAGTTTGGAATTGACGAATTATTCTCGACGTAGTTTTTATTTAATATATATGCATAGTACTCAATATCGTTTGAAATAACCTTTTTTACATCATTTTTAAATAACCTACCTACTGTTCCAGTACCAGCGAATAAGTCACAAAATACCGTATCCGTTGTGTTATAATCTACTGTTTTTTTAATAGTTTCTTTTATGAATTGAGACAGCTTTAATTTTGATCCTATATAATTCATTCTTAATTGTTCATCAGTTTTTTTGAAACATACTCAGCAGCCTCCTTGCTAATCAATTCTATACTTTTCAATCTGTATTTCACCGGGTCAAATTGGTAGCAACCTTTACAACCTAGTTCCTCTGTATATTTTTTTGTTCCTTCATAGAAATCATATGGATTTCCTTTAATGTTTTTTGCACTCCATCTTAAATTTGTTTCAGCACATTTCTTACAAATTTGTCTTTTTGCGTCA
Source organism: Dokdonia donghaensis DSW-1 (assembly GCF_001653755.1). Classification (GTDB taxonomy): domain Bacteria; phylum Bacteroidota; class Bacteroidia; order Flavobacteriales; family Flavobacteriaceae; genus Dokdonia; species Dokdonia donghaensis. The sequence goes on from NZ_CP015125.1 coordinate 1,468,961, forward strand.
TTTGCAGCTTTGGTAAGTGGCTGAAAATCTTCTATTTTTTGTGTTTGTAAATTTGATACACGAGCGTCATTTTTTCTTCCATCTTTATGATCAATCTCAATGATAGTATTCTCTGAGTTTCCAGAAATACCTAACATAACGCATTTTTTATCCTTGTAATGCGTTTTAATATCTTGTCTAATATTCTGGTTGAAGCTGATAGTATTATTTATGCCAGTTGTTCTAATTGCATCAATGGAGTTGCCAGGAGAAAGATTTTTATTAAACTCTATTAAATAGTTCTTCGCAAGTTTTGAGCTCTTTCGGCACCAGCTCCCTCCATTACCTAGTTTAAGTGCTGCATATGTATTCTTAAATTCTGACGTATAAACCCATCTGCTAACACCTTTTTCATTAGGTTGTGCTAATTCTAAAAATAATTCTGTTTTTGTCATACATTAATATTTAAGTAGTTTTAACTTTGGCAGCTAGCTCTTTTGCTCTCGATACTACCTCTGTAATATCTCCATTAAGATCATCATAGGTTACTACAACCCCCATACGTCTGTATGGACGAGAAGTAGGTTTTCCAAAAAGTCTGAAATCGCTTTTTGGCGCAGTAGCCAAGGTATTAATGCCAGTAAAACCTGGATTTTCTGAGTGAGCCGTAGCTAGTATAACTGCACTCGCACCTATACGTTCTTGAGTAATTTCTTTTATAGGAAGTCCTAAAACAGCTCTTAAGTGTAGCTCAAACTCATTATAATTTTGCGTGTTTGCAAGCGTTACCATACCTGTATCGTGTGGGCGTGGAGAAAGCTCAGAAAAGTAAACGCCATCATTTCCTATAAAAAATTCTACGCCCCAGATACCAGCACCGCCTAGCGCTGCAGTAACTTGAGCCGCCATATCTTGAGCGGTTTTAAGATGATCTTCTTGCATTGCGGCGGGTTGCCAGCTTTCTTGATAATCGCCACGTTCTTGACGGTGACCTATAGGAGGACAAAACAAAGTGTTGCCGTCGTGTTGTGTAAGCGTGAGTAGGGTGATCTCATAATTAAAGTTTACAAAAGCCTCTACAATAACCTCTGCAACATCACCTCGAGAGCCTTCTTGAGAGTAGTCCCACGCTCGTTGTATGTCGTCTGGTGTTTTAATGGTAGACTGTCCTTTTCCGCTAGAAGACATTAGTGGTTTCACCACGCAAGGAATGCCTACTTCTTTAACCGCTTTTTGGAGCTCTTGAGCAGAGGTTGCATAGCGATAATTTGCAGTTTTTAAGCCAAGGTCTTTTGCAGCAAGATCGCGTATAGATTTGCGATTCATTGTAAAATTTGCTGCTTTTGCACTAGGTATTACAGTGATTCCTTGTTTTTCATAATCATATAATCGCTCTGTTCTTATAGCTTCTATTTCTGGTACTATATAGTCTGGGCTATGTTTTGCTACAAGCGCATCTAGTGCCTTCCCATCTAGCATATTAATTACTTCGCGACCATCTGCTACTTGCATAGCAGGGGCATTATCATAACTATCTACAGCAATTACGGTCTGACCTAGACGTTGTGCAGCTATTACAAATTCCTTTCCTAGTTCTCCTGAGCCTAGTAATACTATTTTTTTATTCATAATGTTTTGCTTTCGCACTTCGGCAAGCTTAGTATAAACTTCACTTGCGTGAAAACGGTATTATTTACTTTCTTCTATCCAACCATTAATTTTTTCCTCAAGTAGCGCAAGAGGAATACATCCTGTCTCGAGTACTTCTTTGTGAAAATCTCGTATGTCAAATTTATCACCTAGCTCCTGAGTTGCTTTATCTCTAAGTTCTCTAATTTTAAGTTGGCCTATTTTATAAGAAAGCGCTTGTCCTGGATTTGCCATATAGCGCTCAATTTCTGATGTAATACCTGCTTCACTTTCGGCTTCATTTTCTAGGCAATATGCGATTGCTTTCTCACGGCTCCATCCTTTGGTATGGATTCCTGTATCTACTACAAGTCTTACTGCTCGGTGCATTTCGGCTCCTAAGGTTCCAAAGTATTGGTATGGGTCAGTATAAAGCCCTAACTCCTTACCAAGCGACTCTGTATATAATGCCCAGCCCTCGCCATAAGCACTGTACCATAAGGTTTTTCTAAACTGCGGTAGTGTCTCGCTTTCTTGCGTGAGTGACACTTGGAAGTGATGACCTGGTATAGCCTCGTGTAAAAATAAAGACTCGTCTGAGTATACATTATAGGTAGTTGCGTCTGGTATAGGCGTATAGAAAATACCTGGTCGAGTACCATCTAGCGATCCAGGATTGTACTCTGCACTTGCAGATTTCTCACGGAAAGCTTCTGTCTGTCTTACCTCAAAAGCTGTTTTAGGCTGTAGGCTAAAGAGCTGGTCTACCTGCGGCTTTATAGTCTCGTGCATTGCATTAAAGTTTGCAATAATTTCTTCTGGATTACTGTACGGCATTAGCTTTTTGTTAGTACGTACATCGTCAAAAAATGCTTTAAGGTCTCCTTTAAAACCTACTTGCTCCTTTACTTTTTCCATCTCCTTGCGTATACGTGCTACCTCACTTAGTCCAAGCTGGTGTATCTCGTCTGCGCTCATTGTGGTAGTGGTATATAATTTTATGGCATAGTCATAATACTCACTTCCTTGTGGTAAATCACTATAACCAGAGCTATCACGTCCAGCCGCTAGATATTCATTTTGTAAGAAGTCACGCATCTTTGCATAAGCAGGGATTACTTTACCTTCTATCATATTTTTATAATCTGTGCGTATGATATTCTGGTCTTCTTCAGTAATTCCATCAGGAAAATTTGCAACAGGCTTGTAAAAAAGGTGGTTCTCTATGCTAGGCTCTGTCATAGCGTCCATTTGCGGGATGATTTTCTTAATAAGTGATTTAGGAAGTACATAACCTTCTGTCATACCCTTGCGCATATTTGTTTCTGAGCTGTTGAGCCACACTAGGTACTCATCTACGCGTTGTTGCCAGTTGCGGTAATCTTCTACAGTGTTAAAAGGTTGTGCACTCGCTCCACTTGCAAGCTGGCCAAACATAAGATGTGGTGACCACATCTGGTCTATAGGCGTGAGGTCTTTTTTAAACTCCATACCTTCTAGATTGATAGCAATATCCCAGAGCAATACCTCCTTACTCATCTTCTCAGTGTCTGTAAGATCACTGTCGTTAAACTGCTGTATAGAGTCGCGGTAAGATGTATAATAAGTTTTTACTGCATCCTTATGAGATTGAGATAATGCATCTGGAAATTTATCATTATACCTATTATCACCAGACATTGTCGCATTAAGCGGGTTAAGCTTTAGGCCATCTTCATAATAGTTATCTAGCACATTGTTAAATGCCAGAGATGTGTCTCCTGTGCTAGTTGTTTCTGTGGTAGCGTCGTTTTTACAAGCTATAAGGCTTAGAGCCATCATTCCTGCAAGTAGCGTTTTTTTCATAAGTCGAGTCGTATTAATTCTCACAGTATTTTACTACTGATGGTGGTTTTTGTGGGTTTTTACGCTTTCGCGAAAGCGAGATTACTCATTTAAAAAATTACTCTACTAAGATACCTATAAGTACATAAATTATGAGGTACTAACTTGCTTGTTAAATTTGGTATGTATGTGATTTTTGTCGCATCTTTAAGGAAGTCAGGTTTTTAAAGCTGTAAATTATGATTCATCTATTGATAAAGAAAGTGAGCAATACCTCTAGAAAGTGGCTATTAACGCTGTGTTTAATTGCTGCTTGTGCTAGTTCTATGTATGCGTGTTCTATTTTATATTATGTAGATAAAGAAACCGGTACTATTTATGCCGTAAATAATGAAGACTTCTGGCTTGATACCGATGCTTATATACAGATAGAAAAGGCGACTTCAAAAAAGCTAGCTAGATTATGGTATGGCTGGGATAATTTTGCTCAGGGAGGTATCAATAGCGCAGGATTATTTTTTGATGTAGCGGTAACACCAGAACAAAAAATGCCAGACGGGTATGGCTGGGCAAAAGGTAATATAGGTGATGATTTACTGGCAAGCGCAAGTACAGTAGAGGAAGCGCTGGCCTGGATAGAGGGGCAAAAACTCGCCGTGCACCAAAGTCATTTTTTAATAGGTGATGCCACCGGTAATGCAGTTATTGTAGAGTGGATAGACGGCAAGAAACATATCATACCTATGGAGGGTAACACGCTAGTAGCCACAAATTTTTTGATAAATGCTCCAGAAGAAGGTGGCTTTCCTTGCCACCGATATCAATCTATAAACTCACACGTAGATGAGCTAGAACGCAGTGGAGAAGACATCACCTTAAAATCTGTGGGGCAAACGATGGCTGGAGCAGTGCAACCAGCTGCAGACTGGGGTGAAGGTAGAATGGGAGGGACGCTCTACACTACCTTTTTTGATATTACAGCGATGCAAATGGTTATGGTGCCAAAACTAGATGGAAGCAAAATGATGCGTATAGATCTCAAAAAAGAATTTGCACTTAACAAAAAACGAAAAATCGATATGGATTAACTTCGTTATAAATGAAAAAACCCGCTAAGAGATTAGCGGGTTTTGTTTTGCTTTCGCGAAAGCGTAATATATAAGGTCTATGAAACAGCAGCTTTAATCTGCTTCATTGCGTCTTTAATGTTGTCTACACTTGCTGCATAAGATATACGTATACAATCTGGGTTTCCAAATGCTTCACCAGTAACCGTAGCAACATTTGCCGCCTCAAGAAGGTAAAGAGAAAAATCTGTTGCGTTTTCTATTTTTTGACCTCCTAGCGTTTTTCCAAAATAGTGTGAGATATTTGGGAATACGTAAAACGCACCTTCTGGCTCGTTACATTTAAAGCCTTCAATATCATTGAGTAAGTCCAGTATTAACGTACGACGACTTTTAAACTCATCAATCATATACTGTACTTTACTTACTGGAGCCTCAAGAGCCGTAATTACTGCACGTTGTGCAATACAGTTTGTACCACTAGTAATCTGTCCTTGCATCTTGTTACAAGCGCGTGCAATATATTCAGGGCCTCCTATGTAACCTACGCGCCATCCCGTCATTGCAAATGCTTTTGAAACACCGTTTACAGTTACCGTGCGGTCATACATATCTGGAAACTGTGCCATACTTGCGTGATCTCCCACATAATTAATGTGCTCATAAATCTCGTCACTTACTACTATAATTTGAGGGTGCTTTGCAAGTACATCTGCCAGAGCGCGTAGCTCTTCTTTGCTATATATCGATCCAGATGGATTACAAGGAGAGCTATACCAAAGCATCTTAGTCTTAGGCGTGATAGCTGCTTCTAGCTGCTCTGGTGTCATTTTAAAATCTGTATCTATTGAGGTTTTTACCTCTACTGGTACACCTTCGGCTATTTTTACAATGTCTGAGTAACTCACCCAGTAAGGGCAAGGTAGTATCACCTCGTCACCTGGGTCAAGACATACAAGAGCAATATTTGCAAGTGACTGCTTTGCACCTGTAGAAACCACAATTTGTGGGAGGGTGTAATCTAGATTATTATCTCTCTTAAATTTTGTAATAATCGCCTCTTTTAACTCTACATAACCATCTACCGGTGTGTATGAATTGTAATTATCATTTACTGCTTGAATGGCAGCATCTTTAATAAAGTCTGGAGTATTAAAATCTGGTTCTCCTAGACTAAGACCTATGATGTCTTTTCCTTCTGCTCTTAATTCGCGAGCCTTTGCAGCCATTGCAAGAGTTGCAGAGGTTGCCATATTTGTAACGCGGGTAGATAAATTCTTCATACGAGGCGCATTCTTTATTTAGTTGATAAAAGATTTAGTGCAAGGTAACTAAAAACGCCAAATCCTTATGGGATTTGGCGTTTGATATTTTCTTAAAAATTTAACCACTTCTATGCAGAAATCGCAGGTTTCATTCCCATCTCGCGTAAGTGACTAAAGTGAGCGACAAGTGCCTTTCTAGTAGTTTTATACTCGTGGTAAGGTAGGTTAAACTCTTGTGCTGTCTCCTTTACAATTTTACTGATCTTAGTATAGTGTACGTGGCTTATGTGAGGGAAGATGTGGTGCTCCACCTGGTGGTTTAACCCTCCAGAAAACCAGTTCATAATCTTATTTTTAGTTGAGAAATTTACAGTAGTAAATAGCTGATGTATTGCCCAAGTATTTTTCATAGTTCCTGTCTCATCTGGTAGCGGCATATGTGCATCTTCTACCATATGAGCAAGCTGGAAAATAATACTCAAAATAAGACCTGCCGTATAGTGCATAATAAAGAAGCCTATTAAAATTTTCCACCAAGCAAGATCAATAAATACAAGAGGTATAACAATCCACATCGCGATGTATATCGTTTTTGTAATAAGTAGTGTGCTCCACTGTTTTGCAGGGCTCTGTAGTTTTCCGTAAGATAATTTACGTTTCATATAACGTTTCATCTGGAAGAAATCTGTAGTAAGTGCCCAGTTAAAGGTAAGTAGACCATATAAAAACACCGAGTAGTAATGCTGGAACTTATGTGCCCAGTGCCATTTTCCGTGTTTTGAAAAACGTAGCACGCGACCAGCCTCCATATCTTCATCGTGACCGTGTATGTTAGTATACGTGTGGTGAAGCACGTTGTGTTGTACTTGCCAGTTATAAACATTACCAGCTAGTATGTAAATACTGCTTCCCATTAATTTGTTTACCCATTTTTTACTAGAAAATGAACCGTGATTACCATCGTGCATTACATTCATCCCTATACCAGCCATACCCACACCCATAACAACGGTAAGGACAATCTGAAGCCAGGTAGGCATATCTAGCGTTAAAAATAAAAAGTAAGGAACTAAGTAAATGGCAAACATAATGATTGCCTTAAGGTACAGTTTCCAGTTACCTGTGCGTTTTATATTATTCTCTTTAAAGTAGTTGTTTACACGTTTATTTAAAGTTCTGAAAAACTTTGCAGAGTCCGTGCGAGAAAATTTTATAGTAGTCTCCATAATGTAATAATTACTCTCATAGCGCTACAATAACTGTTTTATTGTAGTGTTGTTGAGGTTTTTAATTCCGCTTTCGCGAAAAAAAATATTCTTCTTTTAATAGCTTGGTAAAAGTAATGCATAATATAGGCTACATCTATGAACCTGCGTTAAAATAATAGCGGGTATTATGGTACTTTTACACCGTTAATATACTAAATAATGGATATCATATTAAAATATTTTCCAGAACTAACAGATACTCAGATCGAGCAGTTCTCAAAACTGAAAGATTTATATCAAGATTGGAATCTCAAAATCAATGTAGTAAGTCGTAAAGATATAGATGAGATTTACTTACGTCACGTACTGCATTCACTAGGTGTAGCAAAAGTTCAAACCTTTAATCCTGGCGCCAGTATAATGGATGTTGGTACTGGAGGAGGCTTTCCTGGAGTACCACTTGCAATACTACACCCAGAAGTAAATTTTCACCTTGTAGATAGTATAGGTAAAAAGATAAAAGTAGTAAACGAGGTGGTAGAGGGTCTAGGTATCACAAACGTAAAAACCACAAACGACCGAGTAGAAAATGTACCTGGTCAGTATGATTTTATTGTGTCTAGAGCGGTAGCCCAAATGGAAACATTTGTAAGATGGGTGCGCGGGCACATTGCAAAAAAATCTAACCACGAGCTCAAAAACGGAATTTTATACCTCAAAGGAGGAGACCTCACAGAAGAACTTAAAAAGTATACCACGACTACTATTTATGATCTTCCCACATTCTTTGAAGAAGATTTCTTTGAAACAAAAAAGGTCGTTCACTTACCTATGAAGTATAAAGGATAAGCTAGAAAACAGACCTTTATGTACAGATCCAAATTTCTAATTACACTATGGTAAGAAGAAATTTGGATTTTTTTTTTGCCTTGAGGCAACCTTTTTTACAAACGCTGCGTCTTTATAAATAGAAACCCAAACATCAGGTATGAAAGTCATACAATTTAATAACGAGCGACAACTCATAAAAAAAGCCATTAAAGGCAATAGAGATGCACAGCGCAAACTCTATGATGAGCACTCGCCAAAAATGCTGAGCGTCTGTCGTTATTATATAAAAGATGTACATCAAGCCGAAGAAGCAATGTGCAACGGTTTCTTAAAAGTATTTACAAAGCTAGACACCTACAGTGGTAACGGGAGTTTTGAAGGGTGGATACGCAAGATTATGGTGCGAGAAAGCATCTCATACCTAAGAGCTATAAAGAAGTTGTACTTCTCAGAAGATGGCGTGGTAGGAAATAATGATGCGATAAATAACATACAGACAGATCTTGAAGTGGCGCATATACAATCACTCATAGATGACCTGCCAGAAGGATATCGAGTCGTATTTGTAATGTATGCTATAGAAGGGTATAAGCACAGAGAGATAGCAAAAGCACTTGGGATTAGTGAGAGCACTTCAAAAAGCCAATTGTTTAAAGCGAGAAAGCAGTTACAAGCAGCGGTAAATAAAGATTTAATAAATAACGGTACAGATGAACTTAGAAGATAATTTTAAAGATAAGCTAGAGAGACGCCGTCTCGAGCCTACCGCATCTGCCTGGGATCGTATAGAGGGCAAGCTAGATGCTAGTCAGGGCAAGAAAAAAAGTAAAATAGTTTTATGGATGGGTATCGCGGCAAGCTTTATTGCAGGCGTGTTTATCACAGCACTTATTTACAACACGAGTGTGGTAGATGAACAAACGCCTTATGTAGAAAATCAACCAGAAGAGGTGATAGAGAAGGTGACACCAGAACAAGCAATTGATAAGCCTAGAGAAATCTTACTAACAGATGCCACAACAAATAGCGTAGAACTACAAAAAACAAAATCTGTCACATCACCCAAGAACAATACTGCTACAAAGAAGAAAACAACAACTCCTGCTAAAAGTAAGTATCACCCATACAGTAATGCTAATAGTATAAACTCACAAGTAGAAGAAGCTGTAGCCACTTCTATTAGTAAAGAAGCAGCGATAAAACCTACTATAAATGCTGTTGTAGGTGTTAATCCTGATGAAGTAAAAACAAGCGATGAGTTGCTAGATGATGAGGTAGAAAACCTACTCAAAGCTGCCCAGCAAAATATCAATAAACAACCAGTATTTGCACAGCCCCAACGAGTGGTAGATGCAAACGAGTTACTACTAGACGCCGAAGCAGAGGTAGATCCAGACTCCTTTAAAGATAGAATGTTTCGCACGCTTAAAAAAGAGTTTAATAGAGCCGTAGAGGCAGTTGCAAATAAAGATAATTAAGAAAATTCATCAATAACGCGCCATCATCGAGCGCACAAAACACAAACTATTATGAACACAATTTTTAAAATTGCCCTTGCGGCAACAGTGGTAATCTTTGCCCAAAACGTAAAAGCGCAAGAAGCGCAACAAGAGGTCTCTCAAAAAATTGTAGACCAAGTATCAACCCTAGAAGCTCGAAAAGAGAATGTAAAAGAAAACTGGAAAAGCAATCTCAAACAGAGAATCCAGTATATAAATGCACAGCGAGAAAAACAAAACATTAGTGCCACCCAGGCAGAACAGCAAAAAAAGGATGCCGCACAAGAAGTTGCTCTTAATATAGAAAACGAACTAGCCATTATAGATAATCAAATCGCACTGGTAAAAAGAACCGGCCGCATAGACCCTTCAAAAGGAAGCTCTGTAGAAATAGGTTTTGGTAGTGCAGATGAGAATGGCAACAGAGTATTAGGTATTGCTGTAAATACAAATAAGCCAAAAAAAGTCACCTATGACAGACGTACCTATAGCGAGCTTGTATTTGCCTTTGGTCTCAACAACGGTATTGTAGAAAATGGAGCCAACTTTGGCGATAAGTTCACCATAGGTAAATCGCGCTTTTTTGAACTAGGTTATGCCTGGAAAACGAGAGTATTTCAAAACTCTGGCGCACTTCACCTCAAGTATGGAGTGTCATTGCAAACTAACAAGCTGTTTACAAAACAAAATGAGCGACTCGTAGTCACAGATGGTGTCGCTGCTTATGAGGAGTTCCCACAAGAGTTAGACAAGACCCAGTTACGTTTCTCAAACCTAGTGGTGCCTGTGCACCTAGAATTTGGCGGGTGGAAAAAGGAGCAAGAAGAAGACTATGTGCGCTATAGGCTGTCAGGTAAATTTAGAATGGGTATAGGAGGTTATGTAGGTGTGCGACTTGGGACACAACAAAAATTGAAGTATAAAGAAAATGGAGACCGCATCAAGACAAAAGAGAAGCAAGACTTTGGTGGTGATAACTTTGTTTATGGGGTGAGTAGCTACATAAGACTTTCGCAAGACCTTAGCCTGTACGGTAAGTATGACTTGAGCACCGCTTTCAGCACAAGTGACTTAGGTGATGTAAATAATGTCTCTCTAGGCTTACGTTGGGACTGGTAACATATAATGTATAGCTAGTATTCCGTTTTTGTAAAAGTGTTTTATTACGCTTTCGCGAAAGCGGAATTTTTTTTATATCCCAAAAACAAACGCAACTTTTTAGAAAATTTTGCATCTTGTAAAAAGAATCAGCTATTTGAGATTAAAGCTGTAATACCTTTATTAAGAACTGGTTAATATGACAAATAAAATAGTACTGCACAGATTGTTTTCTTGGCATAATTGGGAAAACAGAGTTTTTCAACAGAACCCAGCGAATGCAAGCAGGAATAATTTAGATGAACTTTTTGATAACTGGAATTAATGAGAAATATATTTTTTGCTACAATTTTTTTGCTATTAGTCCTATCTTGTGGTCCAGAGACTGAGCGGGAGATGAGAACTTATGCCATATTGAATGAAACCAATAATAATGTCACATTGTTATTAAGTTTAAATAATATAGATGAACTAAATACTTATGTAATGTTGGGTACAAATGAAATTTACAGGGGCGAGCGGTTAGAGCTTGGTAATTTGACAATGTTACCAGAAACCACAACGCCAGTTCAATCATTAGGCGCAGACGAGGTTGCTATTGTTTTTGATGACGAATATGTATTGTTTTTGACGTAGATCTATCTAACGACGAGCCTGTATTTAGTGATCCATTAAACAGAAACCCTTTCCGTCACGGAAGTTATGAAAATATAGGGAATGATGAGTTTTTGTACACCATCACTCAGGAGGATTTCGAGAATGCAATGCCTTGTGATGGCCCTTGTGAGTAACTAAGAATAGTTTAATAAATGGGATGCTTAGGTGTCCCATTTTTAATTTTAAGATTTTATGAAAACTATAATCAAGATTATAATACTATTATTTATGGGTTTTGGCGCGACCGCGCAAACTCCAGAAACGATAGCTCTAGGCAACCCTTATGGAGAGATTACCGTAATTGGAAACACGCTCTACCGTGGTGGTCAAGGAGCGCAAGTGGGAACGTATGATTTAAACACCTCAGATTTTACAGAGAACATTATCGGGACAGGTTCAGGTACAAATCCGCATTTACGATTTGCTGTAAACCCTACAGAAGAGAATGTGTATATCTCAGAGTTTGGAGGTCCGATCTATGCTGCAGCTATTACAGAGAGTAATCTTACTCTAATACAACAAGGAGCTACTACTGGTGGGGAGGTGCTAGGGATGGCTATTTCTGGGAATACAGTGTATTATAACACAACAGCTCCACAAATACTACGGTTTCAAATGAATGATCCAGATAGTACGCAGGAAGTATTCTTTGATCCAGCGAGCATATTGCCTATTTTTAATATGATCATAGCAAATGATGTGCTGTATTATAGTACACAGTCAGACTTTGAAGAGCCTATAGATTATCAACTATTTTCATTAGATATTACAGCCACAAACCCTACTCCACAATTAGTGACTACCACACCAGAGCGTGCTTGGACGTTTGTAGTTGAGGGTGATGTATTATACATAGGTAGCGACCAGAATAATAGTGTGTATACAAAAGACCTTTCTGATAGTAGTGCGCAAGAAGCAACGTTACTTAGAACCTTAGACCTAGGTAATGCTACAAATCTATATAGTATAGATGCAGCGGGTGATTTTTTCTATTATTCAAGTACTGGTCAAGAGGGAGGTATCTATAGAATAGCATTAGATAATTTATCTGTAAGTAATGCTACAAAAACCACTCTTACTGTATTTCCTAATCCTGTAGAAAGCCACTTACAACTCTCAGGAATTAATGCAGTGACTCCATATGAAATCTATAGTCTTGATGGTAAAAAAGTAGTGTCTGGAGATTATTTGCCAAATACATCAATAGATTTGGAGGATTTAGCTTCAGGTATATATGTATTAAGTCTAAATGGAGTGCATCATATCAAAGTTTTTAAGCAGTAAGCCTGCTAGTTTTAAAGGGAAAAATCCCAGTCTTTTTTTCTTAAAGGCTGGTTTTTTTTGCTTTCGCGAAAGCGGAATTAAGAAAGAAGGTAGCTCAGATATGTAAAATGTCTGGGCTATTTCTATTTATATGTGATTCTATTTTATAAAAACGCTCTTGTGTATTATATTGAAAACTGTTGTAATTTGAAGTACTTTTGCAGGCTACCAAAAGTTATTGTAACATAATCACGCCAATCTAGATTTGATATCAAAAGAAACCATAGACAAAGTTTTTGAAACCGCCCGTGTAGAGGAGGTGATAGGTGATTTTGTAAATCTTAAAAAATCTGGATCAAATTTTAAAGGCCTCTCTCCATTTTCTGACGAGCGTACGCCTAGTTTTATGGTGAGTCCTGTAAAACAAATTTGGAAAGATTTTTCTACTGGTAAAGGAGGTTCGGCGGTTTCATTTTTGATGGAACACGAGCACTTTAGCTATCCAGAAGCGATAAAATACCTAGCCAAAAAGTACAACATTGAGGTAGAAGAAACAGAGCGCACAGACGAGCAAAAGGAGGCTGCAAATGAGCGTGAGAGTATGTATCTCGTGAGTGAGTATGCTCGTGATTACTTCCATAAAACGATGCTCAACTCAGAGCAGGGTAAGGCTATAGGTCTTTCATATTTTAAAGAACGCGGGTTTATTGCAGCGACTATTGAAAAATTTCAGCTAGGGTATAATCCAGATCAATGGGATGCTTTTACGAGTGAGGCAATACGTCAAGGTTACAAACTAGATTACTTAGAAAAGACAGGACTCTCTATAGTTAAGGAGGAGAAGCAATTTGACCGTTTTAAAGGGCGTGTGATGTTTCCTATACACTCTATGAGTGGTCGTGTGCTAGGTTTTGGAGGTAGAATATTAGATAGTAGTAAGAAAGCAGCAAAGTATCTCAACTCGCCAGAGAGTGACATTTACCATAAGAGTAAAGTGCTGTATGGTATTTACTATGCAAAGCAAGCTATTGCAAAGGAGGATAACTGTTACCTGGTAGAAGGGTATACAGATGTGATACAAATGTTTCAGTCTGGTATTGAGAATGTAGTTTCTTCTTCTGGAACGGCACTTACACCAGAGCAAATACGATTAATAAATAGACTTACTAAAAATATAACGGTTCTTTTTGATGGTGATGCTGCGGGACAGCGTGCTGCACTACGAGGGATTGATTTAATTCTCGAGCAGGGAATGAATGTGAGGGTTTGCTCCTTTCCTGAGGGGGAAGATCCAGACTCATTTTCGCGAAAGCATAGTAAAGAAGAAATCGTTGCTTTTTTTGATGAAAATGCAAAAGACTTTATACAGTACAAAGCAAACCTACTTGTAGAAGAAGCGGCTGGTGATCCTGTAAAAAAAGCAGATACTGTGCGTGATATGGTAGAGAGTATTTCTAAAATACCTGACGCCATAAAGCAAGAAATTTATGTGCAAGAGTGTGCGCGTATAATGGAGGTCTCTGAGACTGTGTTGTATAATACGCTTGCTCAAATACTCAAGAAAGATAAAAAGGAGGCTGTAAAACAATATAGAGGTAATCAATCTCAATCACCACCACCTGAATATATGTCTGTGGTGCCAGACGAGATGCCTAATGCTGTCGAGAAAGTTAATGTGTTATATGAGCTTGAGCGCAAGCTTATAGAGTCATTGCTTTTATACGGGCAGGTGGAAGAAGATTTTGAAGATCTTGTTCTTAAAGAAAATGAAGATGGCTCACTAGGCCTAGTACCAGAGGTTCATAAACTTAGGGTTTTTGAAAAAATCTATTTAGACCTACAAGATGATGAGGTAGAGTTTACAAACGACCTTTTTAAGGTCTTGTATGTGAGAATAGTGGAGCAAATGAATTTAAATGATAATTTTCAAATTCAAAACTTCATCAATGAGCTCGCTCCAGAAGAAGCAAGTGAGATTTCTAACATCGTTCTTAATGATGAGAAGTATGAGCTACACCGCTGGGATACACGAGAGGTGTATGTACGTAAAAAAGAGACCTCAATAGCTCAGTTTGTATCAGAAACTGTGCTTAGTTTACGTAAATACCTTATCACCCAGAAGATAAAAGAGCTTATGGAGGAGACACAAGGAAGCTCTAATAATCAGGAGATTATTAAAGACATTCTTGATTACCAATCGCTCAATACCTTGCTGGGTAATAAACTGGGCCGAGTGCTGTCGGTCTAGATATGACTACTCTGCAATAAACGTGCGTGCTTTATGAGCTCTGCCACATTTTGTGCTTCTAGTTTTTTGAGTAATCGCATCTTATAAGTACTTACGGTTTTCTCGTTAATATCTAGGTCGGCGGCAATTTCTTTGTTGCGCTTACCATTAGATAAGAGGTTGAGAACTTCGATCTCTCTACTTGAGAGTTTTTTATACTTATATGCTAAACCTTGCGTAGCATTACCATCATTTACAAGTCGCTGGCTTAAAGCTTCATTAAGGTATATACCACCTTTTTGAACTTGTGTAATGGCGTTTACAATACGCTCTACATCTGCTGTTTTTGCAACATATCCAGAGGCTCCATATTTGATAGCGCTTAGAGCATACATCTCCTCGGGATGACAGCTTAAAACGAGTATCTTGATATGGGGGAACTCTCTCTTAATTGCTTTTAGGGCAGTTATACTATTTAGGTTAGGGATATCGATTTCAAGAATGAGGATATCCACCTCGGTTGTGGTCAAGGTGTTCAGAAGGTTATTTCCATCTTTTACATAACCTATAATGTCATAATGACCTTCGGATTGTAGAATAGAGGAAATACCCTTTCGTGTGATCGGGTGATGATCTGCTATTAGTACTTTGTTCATTAGTTATTGTTTTAACAAATAATGAAACAAGAAATTGAGGGGTTTACTTGTTTGTTTGCTGCACTAATGTAAGCTATATTGATAAAGTTATTAACGTTTTTGTTAAAAAAATCGCTAAAACACACTTTATTTAAGACTAACGGGTATTTCGCACACCGGAATCGGGTTCATTTTATGAAGATTTGCTGTATTTAATTTTTTATAAAGCTTAAATACTCTATGTTGCTCATCTGTCCAGTTGTCAGATTTTCCACCATTGTCATCTTGCTGCATTGCCCATTCTAGCTGGTCATATGTTGCTCCTATTTGATCTTCGTCTGTGCGGTCATCTCCCCATAATCCATCTGTAGGAGCGGCTTTTTGTATACTCTCAGGAACACCTACGTGTACAGCACAGGCATACACTTCAGATTTCATTAAATCTGCAATAGGGCTTAAGTCTACGCCTCCATCACCATATTTTGTATAAAAGCCTACGCCAAAGTCTTCTACCTTATTACCTGTACCAGCGACAAGGTATTTGTGTAACCCAGCAAAGTAATACAAAGTACTCATACGTAGTCTAGCTCTCGTATTTGCTAGACTTAGATTAAGTTGCTCGCTCATCTCTACTGCGGGCACAGCTTTTTTCATTTGCTCAAAGGTATCGGTAAGGTTAACCTCCACGTCTGTCACGTTTGCAAATCTTTCTTTAAGTTGTTTGATGTGTTCTTTTGCACGTGTAACTTGACGCTCATCTTGATGTATAGGCATCTCTACACAAAGTACCCTAAGTCCAGTTTTTGCACATAATGTCGAGGTGAGTGCACTATCTATACCACCACTTATGCCTACTACAAAACCATTCATTCTCGCATTAGTTGCATATTCTTTTAACCAGTTTACGATGTGATCTACTACTTTTTCGGTTTGCATTTGTGATTATTTTAGAGTGTATAAAATTGGTACTTTTACCTTTGTAAACGCGATACAATACAACTTTTTGTATTACCTGCGTTATGAATTATAAAGATACAAACTCTATGAATAAAATGCTTGTGCTTTTAGTAATGCTAGGTCTAGTAACCGGCTGCGCTGAAATTTCAAAAGAGGAGGCCGCTATAGAAGCTATTGAGTTAGATATGGAGGTGCGACGCTTTGACCAGTTGTTTGCAAAGTCTACAATAAATGAGCTAGATAATTTAAAAGGGGAGTTTCCTTATTTGTTCTCAAAAAAATATCCAGATGAGTACTGGGCGCAGCGCTTTAAAGATACCATCCAGATTGAAATTAATGAAGAGCTGGCAAAGACATATCCAGATTTTAGTCAAGAAGAGGAGCAGTTAGAAAATCTATTTCGTCATATAGTTTATTACTTTCCAGAGACTACTGTGCCTAAGGTAGTAACGCTTGCTTCTGAGGTAGATTATAGAAATAAA
The DNA here is from genome assembly GCF_001653755.1 of Dokdonia donghaensis DSW-1. Lineage (GTDB taxonomy): Bacteria > Bacteroidota > Bacteroidia > Flavobacteriales > Flavobacteriaceae > Dokdonia > Dokdonia donghaensis. The sequence goes on from NZ_CP015125.1 coordinate 1,485,582, forward strand.
GTTGTGCTGGCAGATAGTCTTCTCCTTATAGGTCTAGATACCTACCTAGGTACAGATCACCATTTTTATATAGGTATTCCTAAATTTCAAAGTAAAAACTTTAGAAAGGAGCAAATAGCAGTAGATGTTGCTGCAGCATTTGCAAATCAAAAAGTAAGTAAGCCACGCACTCAAGATTTTCTTTCAGAAATGATTTATGAGGGAAAAAAGCTGTATTTAATGAAAACCTTATTAGGAGAAACCCCGCTTCAAGAGGTTTTTGGGTATACAGAAAGTGAGCTCACCTTTGCACAAGAAAACGAGATGAATATCTGGGAGTTCTTTATTAAAAATGAACTGCTTTATGACACAGATAAAAAATTGCTTAGTCGTTTTATAGATCCTGCTCCTTTCTCAAAGTTTTATCTATCCTTTGATAATGAAACACCTGGGCGCATAGGGAGATTTATAGGTTATGAGATTGTTGCGTCATATATGTCTAAAAATGATATATCGCTTAAAGCGCTATTGAATCAAGATGCAACTACTATCTTTGCAAACGCAAAATATAAACCCTAAGAAATGGCAAAAAACATAAAATCTGATATAAAAATTTCTATTGAGCTTGATGAAAATCGTGTGCCAGAAAAAATGGCGTGGACAGCTCGTGATGGAGGAGTGGCAAATGAGGAGGCAAAAGCGATGCTACTCTCTCTGTGGGATCCTAACCAGAAAGAAACTGTACGTATAGATTTATGGACCAAGGATATGCCAGTAGATGAGATGCAGCAGTTTTTTCATCAAGTGCTTGTAGGGATGACAGACTCTTTTAAACGTGCTACAAATGATGAGAAAATGGCAGATACGATGAAAGATTTTACAGATTACTTTGCAGAGCACCTTAACTTAAAGGAGAAGTAAAAATTATGGGTTTGCTATTTATATATAATGCAAACTCTGGCGCCATAAATGGTCTTTTAGATACGGCTCATAAGCTGGTGAGTCCAGAAACTTACCAGTGCGAGCTTTGTGATCTTACCCACGGAGCTTTTACAGAAAAGAAGGTGTGGTTACGCTTTCGCGAAAGCGTAAAAACCCCAATGCAGTTTTTGCATAAAGATGAGTTCTTAAAGCGTTACAATTCTAAGTGGTTACCGCAGTATGATTTTCCTTTAGTACTAGCCGCTACAGATAGCGGTCTAGAAGTTGCTATTTCAAAAGAGCGACTTACTGAGTTGCAAACGCCAGAAGCTTTAATAGAAGAAGTGCAAGAGGTGTTGCGTCTTTTTAATTTTTGAGATTGCTGTTTATCTCCTCAATGTAGTTTAAAATTTCATCTTGCCCGGTTCCATCACTTGAGCTGCTTATAAAGTAGTTAGGAAACTCCCACCATACACCCTCAAGCATAATACGTTTGTACTCTTCTATATTGCGTTCTAGAGCTTGTGGTCGAAGCTTGTCTGCCTTAGTAAATATGATGGAAAAAGGGATTTCCTTCTCACCCATATACTCCATAAACTCCATATCTATTTTTTGAGGCTCGTGGCGGCAATCTACCAGGACAAAAGCAGAGATCATTTGCTCGCGTTGCTCAAAATAGTCTGTAATAAATTTTTGAAAATACTTCTTATCTTTTTTTGATACTCGAGCATAACCATAACCAGGTAAATCAACTAGGTGCCAGTTTTCGTTTATTAAAAAGTGATTAATAAGCTGCGTTTTTCCTGGTCTTCCAGAAGTTTTGGCAAGACTCTTACGGTTAGTAAGCATATTTATAAGTGAAGACTTACCTACATTAGAGCGGCCTATAAAGGCGTATTCTGGTATGCGCGTGTTAGGGCATTTTGATACCTCAGAATTACTTACTACAAATGTGGCAGACTTTATTTTCATAATGCAAAAGTAACAATGTAATCCCTTATTAAAGAATTACAATACAATAAAGTGCAAAGCAATTACCGTGTGGAGATAATTGCAAAAAGCTGAGAGTATAAATTTAAATTGTTTAGTCTGTAGTTAAGGTTGTTAAAAACCTCTTTCTTTGAGCCACTTAAGAAGTATGTCGTTAAACTCCTTAGGCTTTTCCATCATTGCCGCGTGACCACACTCATCTATCCAAAATAGATCTGAATCTGGGAGCAATTTATTAAAATCTTCGGCAACTTCTGGTGGAGTGACACCATCTTGTTTTCCCCAGATGATGCACGTAGGTGTCTTCATCTCTGGAAGATCTTGCGCCATATTGTGACGTATAGCACTCTTTGCAATAGCAAGCGTTTTAAGAAGCTTGTTACGGTCATTTACAGTATCATACACTTCGTCTACAATTTCTTTTGTAGCGCAGTCAGGGTTGTAAAAAACGCCTTGTGCCTTTTGCTTGATGTACTCATAATCACCACGCTTAGGGTAGCTTTCTCCCATTGCGCTCTCATAAAGACCAGAGCTTCCTGTGATAACCAGTGCTTTTACGGTTTCTGGAGCCATCTTTGTATGATAAAGACCCACGTGACCTCCCATAGAGTTACCTAATAATATTACTTCTTTATACCCTTTCATTTTTATAAAATCGTTCAGGTATGAAGCAAAAGATTTTACGCCAGTCTTAAGAAGCGGCATTGTATAAACTGGTAGTTCTGGGATAACCACCTTGTACCCATTTTCCGAAAAATGAGAAGTCACCTCATCAAAGTTGCTTAAGCCTCCCATTAACCCGTGTAAGATAATAATTGGTGTGCCTTCGCCTTTCTCTAGATAGGTAAAATCTCCTTCAGTAATTAAGTCGTGTGTCATAAATGTGGTTAGTCTTCAATCCAAGCAAATATAGCTATTTCGGTTTTGATTGGTTACCATTTTTTGACTTTGCTTTGCAGGGTTTATATCCTGTTATATAGTGTTCATTATGAGAGTTTTTAGTGAGCTTTCGCGAAAGCGTGCCTCAACATATCAAAGATTTTTTTGAGTAAAAGGCCTCAATTTAAAGTAATGAACCATTGTTAACAAGTATAGGGTGGTGGTACAACTTATCAACAAAGTGGTAGAATGTGGTAAAAAGTGGTAATATTTGCGCTATATTTGAGTTAATAGATAAAAACTAACCCATCTCGAGTGATTAATCTCATTGGAACATACGAATGTAAAATAGACGCCAAAGGCCGCCTTATGCTGCCTCAAGCGTTTAAAAAGCAGCTGGCGCCTATCCTTCAGGATGGTTTTGTGCTTAAGCGTGCTGTGTTTCAAAAGTGTCTTGAGTTGTACCCTATTGCAGAGTGGAATGTGCTAAGCGCAAAAGTGAATAAGCTTAATCGTTTTAAAAAAAAGAACGATGAGTTTATACGTCGTTTTAATGCAGGTGTAAAGCCTGTAGAGGTAGACGGTACGGGTAGGATTCTTGTGTCTAAGGATTTGGGAAGTTTTGCAAAGCTTGAGAAATCTATCGTAGTAAATGCTGCGTTTAACATTCTTGAGATTTGGGATAAAGATTTATATGAAAAAGCCATTGACGAGGCGGCAGTAGACTTTGCAGATCTAGCCGAGGAGGTAATGGGAGATAGCGATATACCAGATGGATTATCATAACCCAGTTTTATTAAATGAGACCGTAGATGGTCTTGACATAAAGCCAGATGGTGTTTATGTAGATGTCACATTTGGCGGTGGAGGTCACTCTAGGGAGATTTTGAGCAGGCTAGGTGAAAATGGCAGGCTGTATGGTTTTGATCAAGATCCAGATGCAGCGCAAAATGTGCCAGATGATAGCAGGTTTGTGCTCATACCAGAAAACTTTAGGTTCATAAAGCGCTTCTTGCGTTTTCACGGGCATAAAAAGGTAGATGGTATTCTGGGAGATTTTGGTGTGAGTTCACATCAGTTTGATGTTGCAGAGCGAGGTTTTTCTACGCGTTTTGAAAGTGATCTTGATATGCGTATGAACCAGAAGGATGATCTCTCTGCTTATAACGTAGTAAATGATTATGCAGAGGAGGATCTAAGGCAAGTGTTCTGGCAGTATGGAGAGTTGCGCAATGCGCCTAAGCTTGCTAGTGCAATTGTTATGGCGAGAGGTAGTGCGCCTATAAAAACAAGCGAGCAACTTAAAAAAGTACTTGCGGCCTTTCTGCCAAAACATAGAGAGCATAAAATACTTGCACAGATTTATCAAGCAATACGCATAGAGGTAAATCAAGAGATTGAGGTTCTTAAAGAGTTTTTGCTTCAGACTGAGCAACTGCTTGAGCCGGGTGGGAGAATAAGTCTTATAAGTTATCACTCTCTTGAAGATAGATTGGTAAAGCGTTACATACGCAATGGTCTTTTTGAAGGAGAGCCAGAAAAAGATATGTACGGCAATTTTGACGTGCCGTTTAAAAAAGTAGGGCGATTAATTGTGCCTAGCAAAGAAGAAATAAAGAGTAATAATAGAGCTCGTAGTGCAAAGCTTAGAATAGCTGCAAAAGTGTAGTGCGTTTATGGGTAAAGTAAATAACATACTCAAGGGTAAGTTTCTAGTAGACGAAGATGCTTTTAAAAACTGGAGAATGATCATTTTTCTCTCGGCACTGGCGCTCATTATGATTGCTAGTTCGCATAGGGCAGATGAGAAGGTTCACGAGATAGCAGATCTTAAAGATGAAGTTGCAGAGTTGCGTAGTGAGTCTGTAGACTCTAGAGTAAATCTTTGGAAATTAAAAACAAGTAGTAGTGTCGCAAAGGCGCTTGAGGCAAGAGGAGTCAAGCCTTCAAATATTCCTCCAAAAAAAATTAAAGTAAAAACAGCAGAAAGAGATTAAGAGTGGCTACATCAGAAAAAAACATATTAAACCGCCTTTATTTCGTCGCTGGATGTATGTTTCTTCTAGCGCTTATTATCGCATATAAACTTGTGGCAATACAGGTTTTTCAAGGTGCCGAGTATCGCGAGCTTGCTGTTACTAGTACCGAGAAGATGGTTACCATACCAGCTACGCGTGGTAATCTTTATGCAGAGGATGGTAGTCTTCTTGCTACGTCTCAAATTAAGTATGATATACGCTGGGATGCTATCGCACCGTCTAAGGATAATTTTAATGAAAACATTGTAGCACTTTCTAAAGGGCTCTCTGAAGTGCTTGGCAAACCACAGTCATATTATGAAAATAGACTGCGCAAAGCACGTAGCACAAAAAACCGCTATTTATTTATTGCCCGTAAACTAGGTTATGCAGATTATGTAAAAATCAAGTCGTTGCCTTTGTTTAATAAAGGCCAGTTTAGAGGAGGGATCATTGTAGAAGAGCATACAGAGCGTGAGCATCCATTAGAAAAAATGGCAGAACGCACAGTAGGATACGAGCGTCAGGATGATAGTGGGTATTATACGCGCGTAGGTCTAGAAGGAGCATATGGTTATTATCTAAGAGGTAAAGAAGGACGCCGTCTTAAGCAAAAGATTGCAAAAGGAGAGTGGAAACCTTTAGGGATAGGTAATGTCGTAGAGCCTCGCGATGGGTATGATGTCATATCTACCATAGATGTAAATATTCAAGACGTTGCACACAACGCCTTGCTTACTAGTCTCGAAAAATACCAAGCAGATCACGGTTGTGTGGTTGTTATGGAAACTAAGACCGGCGAGATTAAAGCCATCTCAAATTTAGGTCGTACTAAAGAAGGAAAATATTACGAGCGTCTCAATTATGCGGTAGGAGAGGCACACGAGCCTGGGTCTACTTTTAAATTGATGTCTATGGTGGCCGCCTTAGAAGATAAGGTAATAGACTCAAGTACCGTGTTTGATACAGAAAATGGACGAGTAAAATTTTATGACCGTACGGCTATAGATTCTAAGCGTGGAGGTTATGGTAAAATAACAGCTGCAAAAGCGTTTGAGTTGAGTAGTAATACCGCTTTCGCGAAAATGATAAACGATAACTATGCTTCAGATCCAGAAAAGTTTGTAAAACGACTTTTTAATATGGGTCTCAACGATCAGTTAGGGCTAGAGATAAAAGGAGAAGGAAAACCTAATTTTCCGTACCCAGGAGATAAAAACTGGTATGGTACTACCTTGCCTTGGATGGCCTTTGGTTATGGCGTAGAGCTTACTCCATTACAAACACTCACATTTTATAATGCCATTGCAAATGATGGTGAGATGGTAAAACCTCGTTTTATCAAAGAGGTAAAAGAGTGGGATCAAACCATTGAGACTTTTGATAAAGAGGTGATAAACTCACGCATCGCATCTCAGGAAACAATTAATGTTGTTAAGGAGATGATGAAGAAAACAGTAGAGCGTGGTACAGCAAGAAATATCTACAGCAAGGAATTCTCTATGGCTGGAAAGACGGGTACTTGTCAAACAGAGTACTGGATAGAAGCGGGCAGGTACATATCATCTTTTGCAGGATATTTTCCTGCAGATGAGCCTAAGTACTCGTGTATTGTAGTAGTTAATAAGCCTAAAAAATCTATAGGGTTTTATGGTAATGTAGTTGCAGCTCCAGTTTTTAAAGAAATTGCTCAAAAAATATATTCAGATACGCCCGTGGTAGATGAAATAGCACTGCCGGCAGATAATGCTTCTAGCATTACAAATGACTTTCAGAAGTATTATGCAAACGTAAATAAGAGCCATAAGACCATTCCAAATGTAAAAGGAATGCCAGGTATGGACGCTGTGGCATTGCTAGAAAACTTAGGGTTGAAAGTAAACTTTCGCGGAAGCGGAAAAGTAAAAAGCCAGTCTATTAAGGCAGGTGATAAGATAGAAAAGAACAAAACCATTACCCTGCAATTATCGTGATTTTACTTAAAGACATATTATATAGAGTAACCCTAGAGTCTGTTGTTGGTAATACGGCTATTGCTATTACAGATGTGCATTTTGACTCGCGTAAGGCGTCTCTTAATGATGTATTTGTGGCGATACGTGGTACCCAGAGTGACGGTCACGATTATATAGAAAAAGCGGTAGCACAAGGAGCACTAGCGATTATTTGTGAGGAGATGCCGGAGCAAATTGTAAATGGTATCACTTACGTGAAAGTAGCAGACACCTCTAGTGCGCTCGCTACAATAGCAAGTAATTACTACGGAAACCCATCTGCAAATCTGAAGCTTATAGGGATTACTGGTACTAATGGTAAGACTACTATCGCCAGTCTGTTATATCAACTTTTTAAGAAGGCTGGATATAAAACTGGGTTATTATCTACTGTGAAGATTATGGTAGATGCAACAGAGCATAAGGCAACGCATACTACACCAGATAGTCTTACTATTAATAAGTATCTCGCAGAGATGAGTGCTGCTGGGGTTGAGTATTGTTTTATGGAGGTGAGCTCTCACGGTATTCACCAAAAGCGCACAGAAGGTTTACATTTTGAGGGAGGGATTTTTACAAATTTATCTCACGACCATCTAGACTACCACGAGACATTTGCAGAGTACAGAGATGTTAAGAAAAAGTTCTTTGACGAGTTGCCTAAAACGGCTTTTGCGCTAGTAAATAACGATGATAAAAATGGACCTGTTATGGTTCAGAACACAAAATCAAAAAAAGTTACGTATGCGCTAAAATCTTATGCAGATTACAGAGCGCAAATTTTAGAAAACCAGCTATCTGGGTTATTGCTCAAGGTGCAAGATCAAGAAGTTTGGGTGAAGCTTATTGGTTCTTTTAATGCATATAACCTCTTAGCCATTTTTGCAACAGCAGAACTTTTGGGGCTAGATCAAATGGAAGCATTGCAGCTTTTAAGTGAGTTAGAGAGTGTGTCAGGACGTTTTCAATATTTCATTTCTGAAGGTAATGTCACTGCCATAGTAGATTATGCACATACACCAGATGCACTTAAAAATGTGCTAGAAACCATAAATGATATTCGTACTAAAAATGAAGAGCTTATTACGGTTGTAGGTGCTGGTGGTGATCGTGATGCTACAAAGCGACCTAAAATGGGAAACATCGCTAGCGCACTTAGTACAAAGGCTATTATCACAAGTGATAACCCAAGGTCAGAAAATCCAGAGGCTATTATTGAGCAAATAGAAGCAGGGGTAGAGCCTATACATTATAAAAGAATTCTGTCTATTACTGATAGAAAACAAGCTATCAAAACTGCTTGCCAACTGGCAAATGCGGGAGACATAATATTAATAGCAGGTAAAGGTCACGAGACTTATCAAGAGATAAATGGAGAGCGTTTTGATTTTGATGATTATAAAATAGTACAAGAAACTCTTAAACAACTTAACAAGTAATGCTGTATTATCTTTTTCAATGGTTAGACGAAGCTTATAACTTGCCAGGTGCAGGCTTGTTTCAGTTCAGTACGTTTAGAGCTGCGCTTGCTGTGTTGCTTTCTTTAATACTATCTACGGTATATGGAGAGCGTGTGATTAAGTTTTTGCAACGCAAGCAAATGGGGGAGCAAATACGGGATCTAGGTCTAGAAGGACAAGCAGAAAAAGCAGGAACACCTACTATGGGAGGTCTCATAATTATAGGTGCTACGTTAATACCTGTACTACTTCTAGGTGACTTGCAAAATATCTATATCATTCTTTTAATAGTAACCACTGTGTGGATGGGAATCATAGGTTTCTTAGATGATTATAAGAAGAAAATGCAAAAAAATAAAGACGGTCTAGCTGGTAAGTATAAAGTTATTGGCCAGGTAGGGCTGGGTATCATTGTAGGGGCAACAATGTTCTTTCATAGTGACATTACCATACGTGAAGAAATCAAGCAAACAGCAGGAACAGAGCAGGTAGAAATCACTACGCTTAGAGGTAATGATAAATTTGACGTAGCTCATAAGAGTCTCAAGACTACTATTCCTTTTGTAAAGTATAACGAGATAGATTACAGCACGATACTTACTAGTATTAATGAAGACTGGCAAGACTATGCGTGGATCATATTTATCCCTATCGTGATTTTTATAATTACAGCTGTTTCAAACGGAGCAAATCTTACAGATGGTATAGATGGTCTCGCGGCGGGTACGAGTGCTATTATAGTGCTCACGCTAGGCATATTTGCCTTTATATCTGGTAACATCATCTTTAGTGATTATCTCAATGTGATGTATATCCCAGGTACGGGAGAGATGCTCATATTTATTGCTGCGTTTGTAGGAGCACTTATTGGATTCTTATGGTATAATGCTTATCCAGCACAAGTGTTTATGGGTGATACAGGTAGTCTCACTATAGGAGGAATTATAGCGGTACTCGCCATTGCTACTAGAAAAGAATGGCTCATTCCTATTTTATGCGGGATTTTCTTAATGGAGAATCTCTCTGTGGTAATGCAAGTAGGATATTTTAAATACACAAAAAAGAAATATGGAGAAGGTAAGCGCATCTTCTTGATGTCACCATTACACCATCATTATCAAAAGAAAGGTATTCACGAGAGTAAAATTGTTTCCCGCTTTTGGATTGTGGGGATATTGCTTGCGGTACTTTCTATCATAACATTAAAAATTAGATAATCACGCTTTCGCGAAAGCATAAAAATGAAGAAACGATTAGTCATATTAGGAGCCGGAGAGTCTGGCGTAGGTACTGCTATTTTAGGCAAGGCCAAAGGATATGACGTGTTCTTATCTGATTTTGGAAAGGTAAAGAATCATTACAAAGAGATACTCACTGCCGAAGAGTTTACTTGGGAAGAAGAAGGGCATACAGAAGCACTTATTCTCAATGCAGATGTAGTGATGAAGAGTCCTGGAATACCAGATAAAGCACCTATTGTGCAGAGGTTACTAGAAAAAGGAGTGCCTGTAATCTCTGAGATCGAATTTGCTTCTCAATATACAGATGCCACAATTGTGGGGATTACCGGAAGTAACGGGAAAACCACAACCACGATGCTTACTGGATTTATTCTAGAGCAAGCAGGTATTAATCTAGGTGTTGCGGGAAACATAGGAGACAGCTATGCAAAGATGGTGGCACAAAAGGAGATTGATACCTATGTGCTTGAAATAAGCAGTTTCCAGTTAGACGGAATCGCAGATTTTGTACCTCATATCGCGGTGGTGCTCAATGTGACACCAGATCACTTAGATAGATACGATTATAAGTTTGAAAATTACATCGCATCAAAATTTAGAATAGCGATGAACCAAAAAGAAACAGATTATCTCATCTATGATGCAGATGATCCCGTGAGTGTAGACTGGCTTAACAAACACCCAGTGCGCTCAAAATTATTGCCCTTTTCACTCACACAAGAATTTGAAAATGGCGCTTTTATAAAAGACAATAACCTAGTAGTACAAATAGATAATAACACCTTTACAATGACCACAAACAATCTCGCTCTTAAGGGGCAACACAACAAGAAAAACGCAATGGCTGCCTCTACGGTAGCAAATTTATTAAACATCCGTAAGGCAACGATACGTGAGAGTTTAGAAGGTTTTCAAGGAGTAGAGCATAGGTTAGAGCAGGTGCTTAAGATTAACAACGTGCAGTACATAAATGACAGTAAGGCGACTAATGTAAACGCTACATTTTATGCACTAGATAGTATGAACGACCCTACGGTATGGATCGTAGGTGGAGTAGATAAGGGTAATGATTATCGTGACTTATATCCCCTTATTAATGAGAAGGTAAAAGCAATTATCTGTCTAGGTGTTGATAATCAAAAGCTTATGAGTCATTTTGAAAATATGGTGGATATTATTGTGGAAACACCATCTATGACAGAGGCTGTTAAGATTGCTTATAAGGTGGCAGAGCGTGGTGATAATGTATTGCTTTCTCCAGCGTGTGCAAGCTTTGATTTATTTGAAAACTATGAGGATAGAGGCCGCCAGTTTAAGGCTGCCGTACGTAACCTTTAATTCTGATTATACAACCGGCTGCAAGCTGCAATCCCCCGTGAGTAGCCGGTGTATCAGAGTTTATAAAAAAAGGAAAATTACGCTTTCGCGAAAGCGCAACAAAAACAATTAATAGTAAGTGAGTACTAGTTTTAAAGACATATTTGCAGGTTTACAAGGCGACAAAGCTATATGGGCAATTGTTGCTCTACTGGCATTGTTTTCATTTTTGCCAGTATATAGTGCTGCGAGTAACCTTGCTTATATAAAGGGCGACGGTAATACGGTGCGTTTTTTAATTAAGCACGGGATGCACTTAGTACTTGGTTTTGCGATGCTCTATGGCGTGCATAAAATACCACATCATTATTTTAAAGGGCTCTCATTTATAGCATTACCCTTTGTGATTATACTACTTATAGTAACACTAGCCCAGGGTACCACGATGGGAGGTGCAAATGCAAGTAGATGGATTAAGATACCTATACTGGGTGTTGGTTTTCAGACATCAACTTTTGCAGGAGTTGTGCTTATGGTCTATGTAGCGCGTTATCTGGCAAAAATTAAGGATAAAGCAGTGACTTTTAAAGAAACGCTTGTTCCTCTATGGTTGCCTGTGGCGGTAGTGCTGGGACTCATATTGCCAGCCAATTTTTCGACTACGGCAATCATTGCCGCTATGGTGGTTGCACTAGTGTTTTTAGGTGGGTACCCGCTTAAGTATTTGGGTATTGTAATAGCAACAGGTATTGTGGCGCTGTTATTTTTTGTGCTTATGGCAAAAGCTTTTCCAGGGATGTTCCCAAACAGGGTAGACACCTGGATAAGTCGTGTAGAAAACTTTGCAAATGATGAGGTAGATGCAGATGCAGATTACCAAATTGAAAAAGCAAAAATTGCAATTGCCTCAGGTGGTTTATTAGGTCAAGGTCCTGGTAAAAGTGTACAGAAAAACTTCTTGCCACAGTCATCTTCAGATTTTATATACGCCATCATTGTAGAAGAGTTTGGTCTTGCTGGAGCAGGTTTTCTATTGTTCTTATATATGTTATTGCTATTTAGAATAACAGTGATAGCCCATAAAGCCGAAACGATTTTTGCAAAGCTCGTGGTAGTGGGAGTAGGATTGCCTATAGTTTTTCAAGCCCTTATTAATATGGCAGTTGCTGTAGAGTTGTTTCCCGTAACTGGGCAAACATTACCATTAGTGAGTAGTGGAGGTACATCTATATGGATGACCTGTCTCGCTGTAGGAATTGTGTTAAGTGTAAGCGCAAAGCGCAAACCTACACCGGTAAAAGAAGAGAGTGAGTTAAACCCATTAGATGTTTTAAGTGAAGCCTTATAAAGTCATAGTATCTGGAGGAGGAACAGGTGGTCACATCTATCCTGCTATAGCCATCGCAAACGAGATAAAGCGCCGTAATCCTGACGCACAATTTCTCTTTGTAGGTGCGAGCGACCGTATGGAGATGGATAAGGTGCCACAAGCAGGTTTTGATATTGAAGGATTATGGATAGCAGGTATACAGCGCAAGCTCACGGTAGATAATCTTATGTTTCCATTTAAGCTCATAAGTAGTTTGTGGAAATCTCGTAAGATTATAAAAAAGTTTCAACCAGATGTGGTCATAGGTACGGGTGGTTTTGCTAGTGGTCCTTTGCTTAAAATGGCAACCGTAGCTGGCATACCAGCATTAATACAAGAGCAAAACAGCTATGCTGGTATCACAAATAAACTATTAGGAAAACACGTAAATAAAGTATGTGTAGCATATAATGAGATGCATCGATTTTTTCCTAAAGAAAAGATTGTGAAAACTGGGAATCCAGTGCGCTCAGATTTACTTGATATATCAGGTAAAAGCGAGCAAGCAAGGGCAAAATATGAACTAGATGCGAGTAAAAAAGTGGTGCTTGTGATAGGAGGAAGTCTTGGTGCAAAAGCTGTTAATGAGCTTATGTATGAGAAGCTACCTTTCCTTAGAGAACAAGGGACGCAGGTTTTATGGCAAACAGGTAAATTATATTATGATACCTACAAGCATCTAGATAGTGAAGATGTTAAAGTGATGGCATACATAGACCAGATGGATATGGCTTATGCTGCTGCAGATATTATTGTATCCCGCGCAGGAGCCAGCTCTGTATCTGAGTTATGTATCGTGGGGAAGGCAACTATTTTTATACCGTCGCCTAACGTAGCAGAAGATCATCAAACCAAAAACGCAAAGGCTATAGAAAAAGAAGGTGGTGCTATACTCATTGCTCAAAAAGACCTTGACAAGAAGTTTGAATTGATGTTTAAGGCCTTAATAGATGATGAGCCATCTAGACTTGCTTTAGGCAATAAAATAAATACGCTCGCTTTACCTAATGCGACTAGTGATATAGTAGATGAGGTAGAAAACTTATTAAAAGATAAAAAGTAGAAACTTTACAGCATATTGTGAAGAGTAATATATGAAAGCACTTAAGGACATACAGAACTTTTACTTTATCGGCATAGGCGGTATAGGGATGAGTGCGCTTGCTTTTTATTTTCAAAATGAGGGTAAAAATGTAGCGGGTTATGATAAAACGCCTTCAGATGTGACGCGCAAGTTGCAAGAGGCTGGCGTTGCTGTTCATTTTCAAGATAAGGGAGATGCGATAGATGAGACCTTTGCAGATAAGGAAAACACGCTCGTTATTTATACCCCTGCAGTGCCAAGTACAATGGGAGAGTTAGTACGCTTTCGCGAAAGCGGGCATACCCTAAAAAAACGCGCAGAAGTGCTGGGACTCATTGCAAACCAGTCGTTCTCGCTTGCCGTTGCTGGTACCCACGGAAAAACAACTACCTCAAGTATATTAGGTCACTTACTCGCTGCTACGGGAGCACCCGTAACGGCTTTTGTAGGAGGAATAACAAATAATTACAACGGTAACCTTATTCAAAACGGAAGCGATATTACTGTTGTAGAAGCAGATGAGTTTGATAGGTCATTCTTACAGCTCACTCCAGACATATTGTGCATCACCTCTATGGATGCAGATCATCTCGATATTTATGAAGACGAGGCAGATCTTGTGGCGACTTTTCAAGAGTTTGGATCTCTTGTAGCTCCAGAAATGAGATTTATAAAAAATGGTTTGCCACTTGCAGGTAATACCGTGGGTATAGAAGATGACGCAACATACTCGGCACAAAATGTGCGCATTGTAGCTGGTGCTTATCATTTTGATTTTAAGTATCCAGAAGGTGTGCTTAAAGATTTAAAATTTACATTACCAGGGAGGCACAATCTATTTAATGCTACCACGGCACTTAGTATGGCGGTGGCTTACGGCACTCCAGTAGCAAAGTTGCCAGAAGCGTTAGCTAGTTATACGGGTGTAAATCGCAGGTTTACTTATCGCTACCAGTCTCAAGATAAGGTGCTCATAGATGATTATGCACATCACCCTACAGAGATTGCGGCGGTATACCAAAGTATAAAAGAGATGTATCCGGGCGAGGAGGTGCTGGCTATTTTTCAGCCACATTTGTTTAGTAGAACAAAAGATTTTATGGCAGATTTTGCTACAGAGTTATCTCGCTTTGATGAGGTGGCACTGCTAGATATTTACCCAGCTAGAGAGCTACCTATAGATAGTGTTACAAGTCAAGCCCTATTAGATAAAATGACGCTTTCAAATAAAGAAATTGTTACAAAAAATCGCTTACCTGAGATTGTAACAGCTTCAAATAAGAAAATTGTAGTGATGATGGGTGCTGGAGATATAGGAGTAGAAATTTTAAAAGTCGCAAAAAAATTGCAAAGTGAAGATTAACTGGTTTTACATAAAGATGGTTGTTTTATTAGGGTTCACAGTGTTTCTGTATGGGTTTTCTGTACAAAGAAATGCTGCGCGACAGGTAGAAAATGTTACCATCTCTTTTGATGATGAAAGTGCACCTTTTGTCACTCGTGAGACCGTTAATAAATTGTTGATAGTAAGTGGAAAAAAGGTGTCGGAAACGTCTAAAGAAAATTTAGCTTTGAGTATAATGGAAAAGCGTGTCAAGGCGCATCCAATTATCAAGAACGCAGATGTTTATGTATCGATGAGTGGTGAGGTAGGAGTTGCAATAGAGCAACGCAAGCCTATTGCACGACTCAACGGTGCTACGTCTTTTTATATAGACCAGAGTGGTGAGGTAATGCCGCTCTCAGAAAATCACGCTGCACACGTCCCTCTGGTAACTGGAGCGACAGATAAAAATATAGACGAAGTATTTGAACTGGTAGATTTTATCAATAAAGATACATTTCTCTCAAAGCACATCATAGGTATATCACGCACCACTAGTGGTGAGTATATGCTCAAAGCAAGAAAACTAGCGTACACAATCTCGCTAGGTAAAGTAGAGCAGCTTAATAAACGTTTCAGCAATTATAAAGCGTTTTATCAAAAGGCACAAAAGGATAAAAGCTTAGATAATTATAAAACAATAGTGCTCAAGTATGACGGGCAAGTAGTTTGTGAGAAAAAGTAATAGAGGGTAAGATGAGTACGCTTTCGCGAAAGCGTAAACATAAACTTTCAAAATTAGAAGTATGGAAAATCAAAATATCGCAGTAGGACTGGACATAGGGACCACGAAGATCGTGGCAATGATAGGGCGGTACAATGAGTACAACAAGGTAGAAATTCTAGGTATAGGAAAGTCTAAAAGTCTTGGTGTGCATCGTGGTGTAGTTAATAATATTACCCAGACCATACAGTCTGTACAACAAGCAGTACAAGAAGCCGAAGATGTTTCAGGTATTAAAATAAAAGATGTTGTAGTTGGTATAGCTGGACAGCACATACGCTCATTACAACATAGCGATTACATAACTAGAAATAACTCTGAAGAGGTCATAGACGCGCAAGATATAGAGGCATTATGTGATCAAGTACATAAACTCGTAATGCTACCTGGTGAAGAGATTATACACGTCTTACCACAAGAGTATAAAGTAGACGGTCAGAGTGAGATTAAAGAACCCATAGGGATGTATGGTGGTCGTGTGGAAGCAAACTTTCACGTGGTTGTGGGGCAGGTTGCCTCAATAAGAAACATAGGCCGTTGTGTAAAAAGCGCAGGTCTTAACTTAGACCGTATTACACTAGAGCCATTAGCCTCTGCAAATGCGGTGCTAAGCCAAGAAGAAAAAGAAGCTGGAGTTGCGCTTATAGATATAGGAGGTGGTACTACAGATCTTGCTATTTTTAAAGATGGTATCATTAGGCATACGGCTGTAATACCCTTTGGCGGTAATATCATTACAGATGATATTAAAGAAGGTTGCTCAATTATTGAGAAACAAGCAGAGCTGCTTAAAATAAAATTTGGATCTGCGTGGCCAGGTGAGAATAAAGATAATGAGATTGTTTCTATTCCTGGATTGCGTGGTCGTGAGCCTAAGGAGATAACATTAAAAAACTTATCAAAAATCATTCACGCACGAGTAGTGGAGATTGTAGAACAAGTGTATCTAGAAATTAAGAATTACGGTCACGAGGAGCAAAAGAAAAAACTTATAGCAGGTATAGTGCTTACAGGTGGTGGTAGCCAACTTAAACACTTAAAACAGCTAGTAGAATATATCACTGGTATGGATACTCGTATAGGTTATCCTAATGAGCACCTAGCCGGAGATAGTGATGCAGAGACCACAAGCCCGCTTTATGCAACAGCAGTAGGTCTTGTGATGAATAGTCTAGAACACGGGCTATACAACTCACACCTTGATGCAGAAGAAGAGGTGATAGCCAAAGAAGAAGAGGTATTTACAGATACCATAAATGAAGTACAAGAAACAGACATAGAAGCAAGGCAAACTAAGCCGCAA
Source organism: Dokdonia donghaensis DSW-1 (assembly GCF_001653755.1). GTDB lineage: Bacteria > Bacteroidota > Bacteroidia > Flavobacteriales > Flavobacteriaceae > Dokdonia > Dokdonia donghaensis. The sequence goes on from NZ_CP015125.1 coordinate 1,502,245, forward strand.
GCGCCTAAGCGCAGCATCTTTGATAGATGGGCAGATAAGTTTAAAGATTTTCTTGATAATGCAGAGTAGTGCAATAGCGTTACACTTTTAAACAAATAAGAATAAAAATCAAATCGGCGTATGAGCGTCGATCTAGTAGAATACAACGGGGCAAAAAATAAATTATATGAGTACGACACAATTTAATAACATCACATTTGATTTACCTAAAAACCAAAGCAATGTCATAAAAGTGATAGGTGTAGGTGGAGGAGGTAGCAATGCTATTAACCATATGTTCCAGCAGGGCATAAAAGGTGTAGATTTTGTAATCTGTAATACAGATGCACAAGCACTTGAGAATAGTACAGTGCCTATTAAGATACAACTAGGTGTAGGTCTTACAGAAGGTCTTGGTGCAGGAGCAAATCCAGAAGTGGGTGAGCAAGCTGCCATAGAGAGTGAGATGGATATTAAACAGATGTTAGGTACTAACACAAAGATGATCTTTATTACTGCCGGGATGGGTGGTGGTACAGGTACTGGTGCTGCTCCTGTAATTGCAAAGATGGCTCGTGAGCTTGATATCCTAGTCGTAGGGATAGTCACGATTCCTTTCCAGTTTGAAGGAAAAATGCGTAACGAACAAGCCCAGAAAGGAGTAGATAGACTGCGTGCTCAGGTAGACTCACTCATTGTAATAAATAATAATAAGCTACGTGAGGTTTATGGAAACCTAGGCTTTAAAGCTGGTTTTAGTAAAGCAGATGAGGTTCTTGCCACAGCCTCAAGAGGTATAGCAGAGGTAATAACACACCACTACACACAAAACATTGACTTGCGTGATGCAAAGACAGTGTTAAGTAAATCTGGTACAGCTATAATGGGTAGCGCTACTGCCAGTGGTACAAGTCGTGCAAACGAGGCAATATCAAAAGCGCTAGACTCACCATTACTTAATGATAACAAGATTACAGGTGCAAAGAATGTACTACTCCTTATTGTTTCTGGTGGTGATGAGATTACTATAGACGAGATAGGTGAAATAAATGATCACATACAAGCAGAGGCTGGTCACAGTGCAAATATCATTATGGGTGTAGGTGAAGATGACTCTCTAGGAGATGCAATTTCTGTAACAATAATAGCAACAGGTTTTAATGCAGAGCAGCAAAACGATATTGTAAACGTTGAGACAAAAAAAATCATACACACGCTAGAGGAGGAGCAAAAAGCACAACAAGACCTTATGCCAGAGGCTACGGTAGAGATACCGCCAGCACCACCAGTTGAGCCTCAGAAACCAGTAGCACCAGCTAAGATTGTACACACGCTAGACTTAGATGAGCTGGAGGATACTACTAGCGCTTTCGCGAAAGCGCCTGTAAAAGAAGTTCCACAAGAAAAAGCTCCAGAAGCACCACAGGCTAAGGCAAGACAAGAAGCTCCAGCAAACCAGCAATATAAAATGGATATTGTGCCTACAACAGATATTATAAAAAATATCAATGTAGTATATGATGAAATTCTAGCCGAAAATGATGCAGACTTTGAAATCATAGATACAACTGTACGTCAAGAAAGCCCAGTAGTTGAAAATAAAGAGCCAGAAGGAAACGGAATGCTTTTTTTTGATATGCCACTTAATGCAGACACCACTGTACAAGAGGAAGAAAGTGCACCTAAGCTTTTTGACCTTGACGACAGCATAGCATCAATAGAAGTAAATGAGCCTATAGAAATCATTCCAGTTACTGAGCATACTAATGATGGAGAGACTCGCTACAGTCTTGAAGATTATATGGAGCTCGAAGAGACACTCTCAAGTGCCTCTATTGTAAAAGAAGATATTGATGAGGAAGAAACAATCGTTTTTGAAACAAAGACAGTTGCTCCTCAAGAGAAAGTAGAAGATGACCCAGAGGTAGAAATAGACCCTATGAATAGCCCTATCTCAAAGTTACTTATAGATAGAGCCTCAGAGCGTAAGCGTAAGATGAAGGAGTTTAACTACAAGTTTAGAAATAACCAGTCACGTATAGAAGAGATTGAGAAGCAGCCTGCATATAAACGTATGGGTATAGATCTAGATGAGACGCCAAAAAAAGATGGTAACCTATCTAGAACGTCACTCTCTACAGATGATAATGACGAAGTACAACTACGTAAGAACAACTCATTTCTACACGATAATGTAGATTAATACAAGTATTATTAGTGCTTTGTAGTCCAATGATCTCCCCCAAGATTGTTGGACTACTTTTTTATGGAGTGATTATTTCTACTTAAGTGGTACATATAAAACTCCGTATCTTTGATAATCTAATTAAAACAATAAACTATGAGTCTATCTAAAGATGTGATGACGGCTATGAAGGAGGCTATGAAGGCCAAAGATCAAAATGCCCTTACATCACTACGCGCTATAAAATCTGCTATCTTACTTGCACAAACAGAAAGCGGTGCAAAAGAAGAAATAACAGAGGAGCAAGAGTTAAAATTGCTTCAAAAACTTGTTAAACAACGTAAGGATAGTGCAGCCATATTTAATGAACAAGGTAGAGCAGATCTTGCAGAGCCTGAGCTTGCTCAAGCAGAAGTTATTGCACAATTTTTACCTGAACAACTAGGAGAAGATGATATAGCCAAAGTGGTAGATGAGGTCATAGCTACTACTGGTGCTCAAGGAATGAAGGATATGGGTAAAGTAATGGGGCAGGTTAATGGCAAGCTAGCTGGTAAAGCAGATGGTAAGACTATAAGTACGATCGTAAAATCAAGACTGAGCTAGTATATACTTTAAATATAATACTATTGAAAGAGGCGCAATAATGTGCCTCTTTTTTTATAAATAAACTCAAGTAACAGCCATAATTTGCGAATACGTTTGTTTATTAACCTAAGCAGTGTCAATTTTCTAATTTTATATATTAAATTTTATTATGCAAAATGCTAGTTTTCAACAGGTAAGGCTAGTGTCTTTCACTTTTTTTAGTATGTTTGTGCCCTCCCCTTATTTTGTAGTAAAATTCTATCCTCAACTTATCTTTTAATTAAAAAGTTAATACTTAATACTAAAGGTTAAATGAAGAATTTTTTACGTGGGATCACGTTATTAGTCTGTTTTTTATTTTATATCACAGGGGCGGCTCAAGATGCAAAACTTGCCAGGGCAAATAAAAAATTTAATCAGCTTGCATATATAGATGCAATAGAAATCTACAAAGATCTCGTAGCAGAAGGCTTTAAGTCTTATGATGTTTTCAAAAAAATAGCAGAAGCTTATTACTATAACGGTAAGTACTCACAAGCACAAGAGTGGTATAAAAAGATCACAGAAAATTATGCAGACTCCGTAAGTGCAGAGCATTATTTTAGATATGCACAAACTTTACGAGCAACAAAGGAGTATGACGAGTCTGATGATATGATGCAAATTTTTACCTCCTTAAGTGGTAATGATTTTAGAGCAAGGCTATTTCAAGAAAATCCAGATTATGTGGCAGTAGAGGGATATAAGGAGAGTCTTTATGAGATTAATATGTTGCGCACGCTTAACTCTAGGTATTCAGATTTTGGACCAGCATATTATAAGGGGCAAATTGTTTTTGCCTCTGCAAGAGATACCGGTACAGTTAGCAGACGTATACATAGATGGACTAATCAACCTTTTTTAGATTTATATAAATCTACAATTAAAGAAGGTGGTACAATGTCACCACCTTCACGATTTAGTAACAAACTCAATACAAAATATCACGAGAGCTCTCCTACATTTTCTAAGGATGGTAAAACCATTTATTTTACCCGTAACAATTATACCAAAGACAAGTATAAAGCCTCAAAAGATGGGATTAATAAGCTAAAGATTTATAAATCTACTTATCTCGCTTCTTCAAAAAACTGGACCATAGCAGAAGAGGTTCCCTTTAATAGTGATGATTTTTCAAACGCTCATCCAGCATTGAGTAGTGATGGTAAGTATCTCTATTTCTCTTCAGATAGAGCTGGAGGAGTAGGTAGATCAGACATCTGGAGGGTCGCTATAAATGAAGATGGGACGTATGGAGAACCAGAAAATATGGGCAAACCTATAAATACCGAAGGTAGAGAGGCGTTTCCTTTTATGAGTGATACAGGTAATTTATATTATGCTTCAGACGGTTATCCAGGCTTAGGCGGTCTAGATGTTTATGTTACAAATCCCTCTTCAGAAGAGATTGCTGTTGTGGGTGTGGGAGCGCCTATTAATAGCTCTAGTGATGACTTTGGTTACATTGTAAATGATAGCATAAAAATGGGCTTTTTCTCGTCTAGTCGTGCTCAGGGTATGGGTAGTGATGACATCTACCGTTTTAAACAGACAGAAAAACCACCTCGCAAATGTGATATACCTATAAGTGGTTATGTAACAGATAAAAACACAAAAACACCTATTACAGATGCAAAGGTGCAACTTCTAGATCCTGATAATAAGGTTTTACAAGAAGTACAGGTCTCGCCTAAGGGTAAGTATACATTTGATCTTGTTTGCTCTCAGAATTATATCATACGCGCTTCCTCCAAAACGTATTACTCAAACGAAGTTTTTGTGATGACACCAGCAACAGAGCAAAGTTTAGAAAGAGATATAGAGTTAGAACTTAGACTTACAGAAGTAGGCGTAGGAGACGATCTTGCAAAGCTTCTCAATTTGAACCCTATATATTTTGACTACAACAAGTCAGATATACGACCAGATGCAGCACTTGAGCTTACTAAAGTCATATCTGCTATGAAGCAAGTACCGGCAATGGTTATTAACGTTCGCTCACATACAGATAGTAGAGGTAAAGATTCTTATAACTTGTCATTATCAGATAGACGAGCAAAGTCTACAGTGGCATATATCATCTCAAGAGGTATAAATGCAGAGCGTATAAGTGGTAATGGTTATGGAGAGACACAACTTGTAAATGGCTGTGGTAACAATAGTGACTGTACCGAGGAGCAGCACCAGTTAAACAGACGCTCAGAGTTTATTGTTGTTAATCAGTAATGGAGTAAATTTGCGCTTTCGCGAAAGCGTAAAAAGGCTGCGTAGTTCAACTGGATAGAATATCAGATTTCGGCTCTGAGGGTTGGAGGTTCGAGTCCTCTCGCGGTCACGAATAAATAGTAAAGGAGAAAAATAATTTGAGCTTGCTCAGAAATTATTTTTCTCCTTTACTATTTTCAAAGCGGAGCTTTGTGGGATCACCGAAGCGCAGCGGAGGTAATCCTTTTGTGAAAGTTTCAATTACAGATACATCTTCCTTAAAAAAGTTTGAACTCTGTGCCTCTCGCGGTCACATATTATAGAATACCGAAAATAGATTTGAGGTTGCTCAAAACTTTTTTTCGGTTTTTTCTTTTTAAAAATGGCTGTTTTATTCATTATGAGCCTAGAATTATACAAACTCCTGTTGGGTTTTTAAACTATCTTAAAACAAGGTATTGTAAATAAAATAACACTCTTAATAGTTGTTTATGATAAGTTTAGTGTAATTTGAAGGCGTAAATTACAAAGGTTATTACAAGAATAACTACGTTTATATTGCAGAATTTATTTGAGGTTAAAACTTTTGAAAAAAATACCTAACATATCATTTAAAGGTGAGGATAACGAGAAAGATTTTGAGTTGTTAAGTTTGACTGACTTCTTTACAATGATTCCCACAATTAAAGATCACGACCCTATGCGTCCACATAGAGTGAATTTTTTTGTGCTACTCATTGTTATTGAGGGAACGGGTACACATCAAATTGATTTAAAAGAATACTCACTAAAAGCCGGTACCGTTCTTAAAATTGCAAAAGGTCAGGTTCACGCCTTTCAAAAAAAGCCAACATATAAGGGCTATTTGATTGTGTTTACCGAAGCTTTTCTCTTAAATTATTTTTCCAAATCCTCGATCAATTTAATTTCTCACTTTTATAATTATTACTTAGTATCTCCTATTACTTATAATAAGGGGCTTAATGAAGCTTTGTTAAATCAACTTATCCCAGAACTCAAGATTGAAACCACCTTTGGTCGTAAAAATATTGTTGCTTCGTTATTAGATCTTTACCTCTTGAGGCTTGAGCGCTCGGTTAATTCATCACTATTACTCTACAGTGAGTCAAAAAATTACACCAAGTTTATACAATTTAAAAACCTGGTAGAAGTTGACTTTACCTCTACGCGAAATGTAAAAGATTATGCACAGAAGATGCTTGTCTCTACAAAGTTCTTGAATCAGATAGTAAAAGAATTTACATTAAATACGGCTAAGTCTTTTATAGACAACTTGGTAATCCTTGAGGCCAAGCGTGAGATTGTGAGCTTAGACAAAAGCGTTAAAGAAATCGCTTTTGATATTGGTTTTGATGAGGTAACTAATTTCACAAAATTCTTTAAGAATAGAATGGGTGTGACGCCTAATGAATTTAGAAAGGCACATCTCTATTAATTCCCAAATTTACCATTTTTAGTATCACATTGATTATAAGTAATCACTTGGGTTACTTGAACTTTGTATTCAAGACCTCCAGTACTGGCTACGACGGTACTGTTATGAGATCCATTTAATTTTAAAAAATGAAATTGATGAAAAAAAGACTAAAACTTAGTTCGGTAATGATGGTTGTGATTTTATGTGCAATAGCTTGTGCAGATTCCAGTCATAAAAATGAAGAAAACTTCAAAGAGAGTGAAGTAACAACTAGTATAACTAAAAGTGTTCAAGAAACACAAGGTGATAAAACACTAGAAATTGCAAATGCCTTTATGGCCGCAATGGGTAAGGGTGATATGGAGGCAATGAAAAGTTTAATGCACGAGGATATGGTATGGCAAAACGCTGGAGATTCGAGCTTACCTTGGATTGGTCCTTGGGAAGGAAAAAAAGCCATACTAGAAGATTTCTTTCCTGTTTTTGGAAAAAACTTTGTAACCAAAAAGTGGGAGACAACAGACGCTTTTGCTAGTGGAGATACAGCCGCTTATTTTGGACAAATGATAGGTTTGTTAACCAATTCTAATAAAGAAACTCAAGAGTTTACGTATGCTTTAAGAGTAAAGGTAAAAGATGACAAAATCATCCTTTGGAATTGGTTTGAAGATAGTTATGAGGTTTCTAAAGTATATCACGCCACTAAAAATTAGGAGAGATGGATAGCACATTAGATTATATAGTAGTTGGCGGGGGTACGGCAGGACCTGTGGTAGCTGCTAGATTAACAGAAAATCCTGAAAACTCTGTATTATTAATTGAAGCAGGAAAGGAAAACACAAAGGAAGCCAGTGGTTATGTAAATGGAGCTGGGCAAATGTGGGAAAAAGACACGAACTGGGGTTTTAACTCTACTCCTCAAAAAGAGCTTTATGGAAGAGAAATTATGCAGCCTAGAGGTAAACTGATAGGTGGTTCTGCGGCTATAAATATAGGTTCTTGGTCCAGAGGAACGGCTAAAAATTATAATAGTTGGAATTTAGAAGGTTGGGACTGGGAAACAGTTTTAAAATGGTATTTGAAAATTGAAGACAGTGATAAAGGTGAAAATGAATATCGTGGCGTTGCAGGACCTATGAAACTTGAAACAACGCCAGAGGGTAGCTATATGACGCAGATTTTTAAACAAGCGAGTGTTGAAGTGGGAATAGGTTCTACAAAGGATATGAATGGGAGCGATAATGAAGGTTTTGATATATGGCAGACTATTTTTAAAAACGGTCGCAGGCATAATACGATACAAAATTATCTTGATAATGCAAGATTACGATCAAATCTAACTATTCAAACTGAGTCTTATGTTTCAAAAGTTATTATTGAGGATGGAAAGGCTGTTGGGGTAAAATATTTTTATAATGGGGCTTATCATACTATCAGGGCAAACAAGGAGGTTATTTTGTGTGCAGGTACTTTTGCAACACCCAAAATATTGATGTTATCAGGTATTGGCCCGGCAGAATTTTTAAATGATTTAAAGATTAAAGTAGAGAAAGATTTGCCAGGTGTTGGTGAAAATCTTGCAGATCATTTAAGAACAGATATTGGAGTAACCGCACCAGACAATGTAGGTTTTTCACTTAGAGCTAATCCGGAAGATGTTAAACAACTTCTTGAGTGGCGCCGTACTGGTTATGGACCTCTCGCTGTTGCAGAAAACACGAGTGCCGCTTTTTTTAAAACTACACATGATGTACCTGTAGCCGATATGGAATTGATGTTCAATATAAATGCACCTGTTCAATGGGGATCAGCACCGCCCAAAAATGCTGGTTATCATATTGATGTTGGCTTTGTGCAGCCTAAGAGCAGAGGTACAGTACGTTTAGCCTCAGCAGATCCAAAGGATACAATTTTAATTAATCCTAATTATCTAGCTGATGAACGTGATATGGAGACATATATAAAAGGAGTGAGGAAAGCATTAGATTTTTTCGAAACTAAGGCTTTAAAACCTTTTACTGATCACAATACGATGTCTTTGAAAGTTGATGCAACAGATTCTGAAATTGAAGATTATATTCGCAATAAAGCCGAGTCTATTTATCATCCAATAGGAACTGCAAAAATGGGAAATGATGAAGACCCAATGGCAGTTGTAAATGAAAAGCTGCAAGTAAGAGGTATAAAAAACTTACGAATTGCTGATGCTTCTGTAATTCCAGATTTAATTTCTGGACATACTATGGCGCCGACGATTTTAATAGCCGAGAGAGCTGCCCATTTTATTAATAATGAGTAGTAAGTTCATAAAAGTATCAAAAAGAAAATAGCATCTGGTTCATAGTTTTAATTTATAAAATTAGAGAACAATAGCAGTATACAGCTTTAAGACTGCATATTTACCGAAACAAATTTTCAAATAGGAAAAAATGGAAATAAAATATAAAGAACTCATAGAAGCTACTCTTGATGAACTTTATGCAGATTCAAAAAATGATAAATTTAAAATGATCAAAGGTTTTGCAAAAGCTGTCCTAAGGCCTATGCAACCAATTGATTTTAAAGAAGTTTATCTTTCTATTTCAAAGGAACAAGGAGAAGAATTAGTTGAGCTCATAACGAATAACAATCTAAAGAATATCGTTGAGTTTGGTACTTCATTTGGTATATCGACCCTTTTTTTAGCGCAAGGAGTTTTAGAAACAAAAGGGCATATTATAACGACAGAATTGATTGCATCAAAAGTTCAAAAAGCAATTCAAAACTTTGAACGTGCTGGTGTGCGTCATCTAATTGACGTTAGAATAGGCAATGCAATAGATACCTTAAAAAATCTTAAAGGATCAATAGACTTATTGCTATTAGACGGCTGGAAAGACTTATACCTACCTCTATTTGAATTGCTTAAATCTAATTTTCATAAGAATACAATTATATATGTAGATAATGCAGATATGAAGGATAGTCAGCTCTTTTTACAAACAGTTGGTAAAAATCCAGAATATGAATTACAATCGAAATTTGGTGGGAAAGTGGTGTTAATAACTACAGTAAAATAAAAGATATATGAGCCAAGTAGCTATTTGTCCTAATTGTGGTAGTAAGTCAAAAGTGAATACCAAAAATGGAGTGATCACTTATCAAGCTATTCAAGATGAAGAGGCTTTTAAAAAAGTTGAGCAACTCAAAAAAGCTATTGAAAAATTTAAAGCAAAAGCAGAGAAACTTGAACAAGAGTTAGAAGTTTTAATGAATAAAGAGTAAATGAAATTTTTGAAAAGAAATTACGGTTGGATTATAGTAGTCATACTAGGGGCATTACCATTAATCCCTCTTTTAAAAATTGGAATAGAAGAAGGGGAGAATAGTGCTGAGATGTTGTATCATATCTCTGGCGAGTTTGCGATACGATGGATGACAGCCGTACTCACACTTACACCGTTTTATATACTTTTTGGGATAGCAAATTTGTACGTAAGGCAAGCGATGGGTATTGTTACCTCAGTCTGGAGTTTTATTCATTTTGCATTGTTTATTTGGATAGAAGGGTTTTTAGAGACATTTACACAAGTAAATTATGTGTTAGGGCTCCTAGCGATAATGATATTAATACCACTTTTTTTCACATCTAGTCGTAAGGCTATGAGGTTATTAAAGAGGAAGTGGAAAAAACTACAGCGATTTGCTTATGCTGCTATAGTTTTGAGCCTGTTACACGTTTTTTTATTAGATAAAGCGTGGTTAATTTATGCCATAGTTGTGGGACTAAGTTTTATCATACGCCTTCCTGTTGTAAAAGAGTATTGTATTGCATTACGAAGTAAAAAATAATTTAAATAGTAGATGTCTATGAAGTTTATCGAAAACATACTTTCTGGAGAGTATAAGAACATACTTGAGCAACTATCTGAAGATGTAGTACTTGATTTACAAACCGTGGGAACTTCAAAAGGAAAAACGAGCGGAATTGAACTTTTGAGAAAGCAAACTGAATACTTAAAGGATGAAGTAAAAGAAGTCAATATCTTAAAAGTGTTTGAAGATAAAGAGCATCTAGTAATAGAATATGATATTTTATTAAACAATACTTTCGATCTGCCACTTGTAGCAATATTAGTTAAAGATGGAGATAGGTTTAACGCCATTAGAACATATCATTCGGTTTATCCTATTACAGAGGGGCATATTTTTAGAGCAGCTATATTTTCTAAGGAAATAATGTTAACAGAGCCGCAAGAAGTAGTAAAATACTTTGATGCTATATCTATAGGCTCTACAGAAGCGACAATGCAAACGCTTTCATTTAAAGATGATGTGTATTTTAGAGAACCCGCAGGGTGGCGCTGGAATCATAAAACAGAGCTTGGCCTTAAAGAACACTTTGATCATTTTTTTGCAGACGGAGGAGTGCCTTTAAAATTTCATAATTATATTTTTGATAAAGACAAAGGAACCTTTGCGGGAGAGTATACTTGCGATAAGTGGGGAAGTGCTACTTTTAAAGCGCAAGCTGGTATTTCTATTTATGATATTAATAAGACAACTGGAAAAATAACAGGTATCCGTGTGTATGATAATGTAGATATGAATTATAAATAGCCCATATCCATTATATTTACATCTATGAGAGCCTCCATAGTTTGCTCAACGTTTTTGCTCTGTTGCTTTTTGCTTTACGCGCCCATAATAAACGCGCAAGACTTCCAGATAAATGGAGGAGTTATGGCTCGTGTGAGTTTAGTAGTAGGTAATCAAAACAAAAAAATTGAAGCAGGTATATCTGCTATTGGGGTTTTAAATTATAATGATGCAGCTTTTGAAACAGGTGCACACTTTAATATAGGACACCTTTTTGAGCGACATAACATAAAGCAGCAAGGAGTATTCTTTGGTTATGATTTGTATACATTGGTAGGTATTGGTAAAAACACAAATTTACTTGGTTCAACAATCTCTGGCATTAACCCTGTCTTCATCTACGATATAGATGAAAAATCAGGTTTTAATGGAGTTGGGTTTGGGTATCAAAAAGAATTTTTTCCTGGAGACCTATCCCATTTTAATATACGCAGGGGGAAGCTTCTTATGCGTTTTAGTAATGCAAATCATTCTTTTGACATTACTTTTCTTAATGATTTTAAATTTTCTCCAGTGTTTAATGGAGAAGGAACAGATTACGGTACAACGGGAAATTTAAGAGTAGGATACACTCATATTTTAGGTTACAGAAAGATTTATAGGCTAGGTGTTGCCTTGGACTTGTTTACACCAAAACCAGACTATACACGTACCCCAGATAATGTAATTAATTCTGATGATGGAAGAAAAAATGTCTGGCATACAGTTCCTCCGTATGAAAACTCGTTTTATGCAAACTTGTATGTTTTTGGTTACTATCAAAATGATTTCTATAACGCTTTCGCGAAAGCGGGAATAAATAGTCAAAAGCTAGGTGCATATGTTCAAAACAAATTACACGACACCGTTGGGCTAAACCCTAGATTCCCTTGGGACGTGATTGAGAGTGATAAACTATTCTTAGAATTAGGTGCTTCCATCTTAAAATCTAAAAGTTATGAAGATTAAAAACACATTCATAACAACAGCTATATACCTGCTACTTTTAAGTTGTGATACCTACAACACTTTTTATACAGAAACTGTGACTATCACAGTAAATGAGCCTGATACAATACAACGATTAGATTTAAGTGCAACATCTATAGATGATGTAGAGAGATATTTGCCTCGTTTCAAAAAGCTACGCTATTTAAATCTATCAAATAATTCAACTCACGTCATTAATTACGTTTTAAATGAGATCAATAATCCAGAGCTATTAGAAGTTCTTATTTTAAACAATACACAATTAGAAACACTACCAGATACTATTAAGAAATTTAAAAACCTCGAGCAATTAAGTCTTGTTAATAACCCTAAATTAAATTTTGAACAAAGTGTAAATACAGTCTCAACTTTACCTTTAAAATTTTTAAATCTACAGCATAATAACCTTGTAAAAATTCCAAAAGGAATAGAAAACATTAGTACACTAGAAGATTTTAATTTTTCTCATAATGAACTTGGTAATAGCGCTTCTGTCTCATATTTAAAAGAATTAAAAAGCCTTAGTAGTTTATGGCTTACACACAATAATCTTATAGAGCTTCCTGTGCAGCTTTTTGACTTGTCACAACTTAGGTATCTATATATTGAACATAATCAATTATCAAAGATTGACATAGGTATTACAAAAATGGAAAGTATTTGGGTTGTTCACGCCGGGCATAATAATTTTACAGTTTTACCCGAAGCACTTACACTATTACCTAGTATAAAATTATTGCATATTAATAACTGTAATATCGTATCAATCCCAGCAGTATATGCTTCCAAAGAGTCAAATATCATAGGCCTAGTTCTCAATGAGAATAAACTTTCTGATGATGTAAAGTCTTATTGGAAAAAGGAGTTAAAACATTACTTTATTCTTTCCTTATAAAAGATGAATTTAACGAAGTATAAAAGTATTTTTTACGCTTTCGCGAAAGCGTAAAAAGGCTGCGTAGTTCAACTGGATAGAATATCAGATTTCGGCTCTGAGTGTTGGAGGCTCGCATCCTCTCGCGGTCACAGATTTATTCAAAGCTCTTTAGACTAGTTGTTTAAAGAGCTTTTTTTGCATAAAGTTTTTAACTTAATATAAATAGGGTTCATTCCTAATTGTTGTGTTTATTGCAGTCCTATAGAGGTCACGAATGGTATCTAGAAGGCTCTTTAAATCATTTATTTAAAGAGCCTTTTTTAGAAGACTAATCATATCTTCCATCTCAAAAGGTTTGCCTATAAAATAGTCTGCACCAGCATCTATACTTTCTCTTTGTGCTTCTGGGTGAGCAGACATCATAATTACGGGGATGTCACGATACGCTTCTGCTGCTTTTAAAGCGATGCACGCATCACAACCGTTGGCTCCCGATAAGAGCATATCCATAAGCACAACGTCAGGTTTTATACTAGCTACGTGATCTATAAAGTTATCTAGATTTTTTAAACGAGCAGACTTCCATTCTTGAAATTCAACCATAAGTTCCAGCAGCTCTAAAATATTTTCAGAATCCTCTACGATGAGGATTTTTGGAGTATTAATTCCGCTCATATATTTTAATTTATTAAGGGTAGTTTAAAATAGAATGTAGCGCCTTGTCCTTTTACACTACTAACGCCTATTTTACCGTGGTGTTTCTTTATAATGTCTGCTGCGATATACAGACCTATACCAAAGCCAGGGAAAGTTTTCTCATCAGTTCCTTCTTCTCTAAAAAATCGTTTAAAAACTTTATCTTGGTTAGAGGTATTAATCCCAATCCCATAGTCGCGCACAGAGACCACAAGCTTATTGTTTTTTGTGACCGCAGTAATATCTATATTTTTTGAACCGGGAGCGTACTTAACAGCATTGCTCAAAAAGTTTATGAGTACCTGGGCTAGTCTATCTTTATCTGCTTCTATGGTACCGTGATAGTCGTTTGAGCAGTTAAAAGTATGATCGCTGTTAATCATCTCTTGTTGCGCTATAATATCGCTGAGAAATTCATCGAAGTTAATTTTTGATACATTTAAACGCAAGCCTCCAGATTTCATTTTAGAAAGATCAAGTAGGTCTGTAATCAGTGCGGTGAGTACTAGAATCTGGGAATTAACGGTATTTAGAGTTTTCACAAGAAAAGGATCTTTACTCTTTCCGTATTTCATCTTAAGTAACTGTACGTAACCTTTAATGCTGGTCACAGGCGTTTTAAGTTCGTGGCTCACCATCCCTATAAAAAGATCTTTTTGCTTTTCCTGTACTTTCAACTCGTGTATGATTAAGCCTGCGTGGGTATATCCTTCAAAGTTATCATTCCCGTCAAAACGAGGCACTGCAATGTCAGACATCCATCGATACAATCCGTCTTTGTTCTTTGCCCTAAACTCTAATTTGTACTGCTCTTTATTTTTAGACGCTTCTCGATACACGGCTTCGCATCGTTCTCTATCCTTAGGATGTACATATTTAAATAAGGTTTTGCCTCGTAAATACTCATTGGTTACGCCCAGAAATTCGGCAAATAGCTTGTTTGCAAAAGTAACGTTACCTTCCATATCACTCATCCGTATAAAGGCTGGTGCGTTGTTTGCTAGTAGTTTAAATCTGTTTTCGCTTTCGCGTAAGCTTTCTAAACTTTTTTCTAATAAGGCTTCTTTTTCTTTCTGAATGGTAATATTAGAAGCCGTAATCGCAATAGCTGTTAAATTATCACTGGAAGGATCTTTTATAGCAGAGGCGTTACATAACATCCAGAACACCTTGCCAGTTTTGCGATTCCAAAACCGTATTTCTGAGAAAAAACGATCTTGTGTTTTAAGTTTGCTTAAAAGTGTTTTTGCTACTGGTAGATCTTCTGGAAATATATAGTTCTTTACGTTACTGCCTTTAGTCTCTGAAACGTCCAAATATGCTCTCGCCATCGGATTTGCCGATGTAATTAGCCCATCTAGATTTGTTACAAAAATAAACTCACTACTGGTATCCACGAGCGCAAGTAATTTACGTTGTTCTCGCTCTGACCTATGCTCTTTTGTAATGTCTTGTATCACTCCATTAAAGCGAACAGGCTTGCTATCTGTATCAAAGTATGCTTTACCTATGGCTCGAACTATTCGGGGTTGAGCTCCTGCAGCCTCAATCGTATATATGATGTCATACTCTGGCGACGTTTCAGGGTCTAAGGCGTGCGCAATAGCCGCTCTTACTCTGGGCTGATCTTCTCGTTTTATATTATTTATAGCGTCGTCTATGTTTATTTCGTCGTCACTGGCTAAGTTAAACCATCGTTTTAAGGTGGTATTTCCATCAAACTTGTTTTCACTAGGTCGCCACTCAAAAGAGGCAAGGGATGCGGCATCTAAAGCAAATTCTAATTGATCCCGATTCTCTTCTAATTCCTTAAAAACTACAACTTTTTCTGTTGTTTCAATAACTGTAACCAGCACCCCGTTTATGACACCATCATCACTCCTTACAGGACTGTAGGTAAATGTCCAGTACACATCTTCCCAACGCCCATTGCGATGTATGGGCACTAGTTGATCTTCAAACCAAGTTGCAGGCGCTCCACTTTTAAGAAGTGTGACTTGCTCTTTGGCAAAGTTATACCATACATCACCCCAAAATTCAGGAGCAGAAATTCCCATCATACTACTGTGGTTAAAAGCCTCTCCTAAACTCGGGGCATAATCATCATTATAAAAACAAATATTTTCTGGCCCCCAGAATAAAAATTGTGGAAATTTAGACTCTAAAAGTATATTAACAATACCTAGAAGCCTTTGTGGCCAGGTATTTATAGGGCCAAGGGTAGTCTTGCTCCAATCCTTAGTGCGTATTATGCTGCTCATTTCTCCTTCTCCAAAGATGAGAGACGAGGTATGGATTATTTTTTTAGTATGCTGCCCAGTATCCGGCATTAAAAAAGTATGATTAAGTGAAGTTTTTAAAGATATAAACTAATGTTTAAAAATGTTAACGTTTTCTAAAATTACATTAACATTTTAAGGAAGACTACCTGATTTATTGTTGCTTACAATGTTATTTTACACGCTTTCGCGAAAGCGTACTCGTAATTACCGCGTGATCATCTGCACGATATGTAATATTCCCGTCGTGGGCTTTTATGATCTCACTAGCCACAAAAAGCTCTAAAGAAGCCTCTAGTCGTTCTTGTTTTCTTTGCGTGATATAAGAAAAGTCGAAAAGGGTTTCTGGAGCACAGTGTAAAGTCTGTGCTGGGTTGAAAGAAATTTCTAATTTCAGCACATCTTTATTTTCAGTCAGGTTTATTATAATATTTGATGCAGGCTTGGCGTAAGTAATTACCGTCGCGGTTAAAATTTCAAGGGCTGTGATCATTCGGTTTTTATCTACATATAGGTACTTGAACTTCTCTAAATGCGAAATGGTAACAGACCGCTCTGATAAGAGTTCCAGTCTCTGTAGTTTTTTAGCTATCGCTTTTATAAAAGATTCATCACACTCCTGTTTAACAAGTATCAAGGGTTCTTGCGCTTGTAAACGTACATAATCGGAGTAGATATTAATAAGCCGTTCTAAGTCGTAGGTGCAGTGTAAAATAGTATCTGCCTGCCGCTTCACAAACGTATCCTCAGAAAAGCTGCTCATAATTTCTGCGCCCATACGCATTGTAGCAATAGGATTTTTCATATCGTGAGCCGCAACATTAATGGTTTCTTGTATTTTTTTTGAGTGACTAGCCAAGGGATGTTATTTAGAATATAGTAAATCTAAGATTAAAATTTATATTGTTACACCTACCTCTAGTCGTTCTTGTAATTAAATTAGGAATGCTGGAGTTGTCTTAAGTATAAATTACTTTGATTGATTTGGTAATGAAGTTATCTTCATAGAGTCTACGTAAAGCTAAGTAAGAAGCTTCTGAAGATCTAATATTCTCAAAATCTTAGGAAAAACAGAAGTATGCCTTCCATTTTGGAAACGATTTTTTAGAGTTTATTTTCTTTACTTATCATTGAGTTTAGCTGGTATTTCACGTTTTAACAGATATTGCTCTATTTGTCTTTCAATTAATGAGGTAACTTATCTTTAAGTATACCATATAAAAATGTACCTAGTATTGCCGCAGCAATAACTACTAGTATAGGTGCAAAACCTGCTCCTATAAGAGTAAACATAGGCCCCGGACAAGCACCTGCAAGTGCCCACCCTAAGCCAAAAATAATACCACCTATAAGGTAGCGGCTTGCACTCCTAGTTTTTGGATAAAAGTGTATGGTCTCCCCATAAAAAGATTTTATATCAAATTTCTTAATGAGCTGTATAGTGATAACACCTATCACTAGTGCAGAGCCTATAATCCCATACATATGAAATGCGTCAAATTTGAACATCTCATAAATACGAAACCAAGAGGCAGCCTCACTCTTAAACATTGTAATCCCAAAGAGGATTCCTATAAATAAATAAACTATTGTTCTCATTATGCAAAAATTAAGGGGTATAATAAATGTATCATCACAAGACCTCCTATAAAGAACCCTACTACGGCTATAAGTGACGGGAGTTGTAAATTACTTAATCCAGAGATCGCGTGGCCAGATGTACAACCACCAGCATAACGCGCGCCAAAGCCCACGAGGAGCCCACCTATAATGAGTATAGCTAAGGTTTTAAAATCTAGCAGCGCTGAGGTTTCAAAAAGCTCTGTGGGAAGGTATGCTCTACCAGCACTACTAAAGCCTAGATTTTGTAAATCACTTATAGTTTCTGGTGTGATGGCAACAGCGGCATCTGGAGTCATAAAATTTGCAGCTATAAAGCCACCTATAAAGCCACCTATAACCACGGTGAGATTCCATTTTTGTGTACGCCAGTCTAGTTTAAAAAAGTCTGCTTTTGTACCTGCTCCGCAAATGGTGCACATCGTTTTAAGGTTAGAAGACATACCAAAGTTTTTGCCCACCATAAGTAGTAAAAACATCACAAAAGCAATCATTGGGCCCGATACATACCAAGGCCAGGGGGAATATATCCAATTCATTACTTGATTTTTGACAAAGAAAGCGCAAAAATAACCCCTCTTCAGTAACATTTGTTACCTAATGGGGGTCTTTATTAATCAAGTGTTTTAATGTGTTGTAAATGTGTTTGTTACGCTTTCGCGAAAGCGTACCTATACTAGTTTTGATAAGCAGAGAGCATCCATACCAGTTTTTCCTGTTGTACGATATAATCACTCATAAGTGCTACTGTCCCTTCATCATTTGCATCTGCAGCTATTGATAAGATGGCTCTTTCTTTTTTGAGTAAGACAGTAAGTGCCTCGAGTATGCTTGATATTGCTGCCTCACCATCTGTAATATTTTCGGCACCTTTAATCTCTGATATCTCTAGATATTTTTTAAAGGTGTGAAGTGGAGTAGCGCTTAAGGTAAGTACACGCTCTGCAATCTCATCTACTTTTATAAGTGCGTCGTTGTATAACTCTTCAAACTTAAGGTGTAATTCAAAAAATCGTTTTCCTCTTATGTTCCAATGAAAACCTCTTAGGTTCATATAAAACATCTGGTAGTTAGATAGTAAATCATTAAGCTCCTCTGCCGTTTGTTGTGAGGAGGTTACGTCTAGGCCTATGTTATTTAGTTTTCTCATAATAATTAGTTTTTTTTAAGTTATTAATTGCTACGCTAAAACGTGCGACTTAGTGTCTTAAAGAATTTTTATAAATTAAGAAAGCAAGAGGCTTTCATAATACATTATTCTTTATAGTAGTTTTTGATACTCTTCTTTACATATAAAAAACGAAACAAACCTATAATTAATAAGGCAGGTCCTATAACAATGAGCATAATACCTATCCAGCGTATTTCGTTTAACAGGTCTAATTTTATAATAGCAAAACCAGAACTTAAAAAAACAATAAACGTTCTAAAATAAGCAAGAAAGGTCCTCTCGTTTGCCAGTCTCGTTCTATCTATCGCTAGTTTATCTCGTAGTGAATGCTCTAGTGTGCTCATAGGTTAGGTTATTTTTCCCGTAGCACAACTTACAAAAGATTTTGCCTTTAACAATACACCATTATCATCTTCTATAGATGGATAGCCTAGTTTTTTTAGAGTTTCCTTTACAGATAGCGCATCTATAGCATCTACTGCAGTAAAGGAGATTGTAGATGATTCTAGATCTACAGTAACATTATGTACATTTCCTAATGCATTAATTTTTGTAGTGATTGTATTAACACAGCCACCACATCTTAGATTTTGAACAATTATAGCCGTTTTCATAGTGTAAAATTTTGATTAAGAGATTAAGTAAATTGATATAATTAATTACGCTTTCGCGAAAGCGTGATTGCATACATTATAATCATTATGATTTATAGACTAAGCTATTTCCAGTTGTTATAACCATCTTCTAGATCAAAGATGATTTTGAAACCTAGGCTATCTAATTTTGCCGCAGCGCGCTGGCTTCTATTACCAGATCTACAATAGAGGTACACCGGTTTATCTTTATCAAGTTTATTTACTTTAGTTGTAAACTCTGATGTTTTAAAGTAATCTATATTTTGTGCTTTTGCTATATGACCAGAGCTGTACTCATTTGCAGTACGTACATCTATGAGCTGCACACCAGGGGTTGCTATTGCGCTTTTAAAAGCGTCTCTGTCGAGTATTGTGATAGCATCGCTCTGTTGCAATTTATCACCGAAAAGTAAGGATAGAAATGATATAGGTATGAGTGTAATTTTCATTATTATTTTTACTCAAAGATAAACGCTTAGTATACGTTTGTCAGTGACTTAGGTTACATAGCAAGGCTTTTAAAACAAAAAAAAAGTGACTGTTTGTACAGTCACTTTTTTCTTCACTAATTTAAAATAATAAGCCTTAATTATAATGAGGCAAATTATGCGTTATGGTGCTACCGTTTCTCCTGTCCAGGCCACCATTCCACCCGTAAGATTGTATGTGCTTTGCACACCCATATTATCAAGTATTTGACACGCTTGCCCGCTACGATTACCGCTCCTGCAATAGATATAGTAATTTTTTGAGGTGTCAAGCTCTTTTATAGAAGCCATAAACGAGGGCTGGTCTAAAAAATCAATCATTTGAGCATTAGCCTGTATCCCTTCTGCGCACTCTCCAGGAGTTCTTACATCTAAAATTACAGCCTGACTGTCATTTGCAATGAGTTCTTGCCATTCGGCTTGATTTATATTTTTCATTTTAAAAGTTTTATAATGTTGTAGGGCACACAAAATCTGTAACAGGTACACCAGCTTCTTTTATGGCTTTAAAACCACCTTGTACATCTATAAGATTGTGTATGCCTCTGCTTTTTAAAATAGATGCAGCAATCATACTTCTATATCCTCCAGCACAGTGTACATAAAAAGTGTCGTTTTCTGGAAACTCTGCAAGGTGATTATTTAAGAAATCTAGAGGAGTAAGGTGAGCGTCTTTTACACGCTCAGATAAATACTCACTCTCTTTACGTACATCGTATACCGGTTTTTTAGATTTTTCAAGATTAGACTTAAACTGGGCAGCTGTTATAGAGCTTACAGTATCATACTCAAGAGCTTCCTTTTTCCAGGCATCAAAACTACCTTTGAGATATCCCAGTGCGTTGTCAAAACCTACACGTGATAATCGTGTCACTGTCTCTTCTTCCTTACCAGGTTCTGTCACTAGTAATATAGGTTGCTTTACATCTGCAATAAGAGCTCCTACCCACGGAGCAAAACCTCCCTTGAGACCTATAAAAATAGACCTAGGTATGTGACCCTTTGCAAACTCATCTTGATGACGTACATCTAGTACAATAGCACCCGTCTCATTTGCAGCAGCCTCAAAAGCTTGTGGTGATAAGGCTTGTGTACCTCTTTTTAAAACATCTTGAATGTCTTCATAACCTTCTTTGTTCATTTTTACATTGAGCGGAAAATACTGAGGTGGCGGTAACAGTCCATCTATAACTTCATTTATAAACTCTTCCTTAGTCATATCTGCTCTCAAGGCATAGTTCATTTGCTTTTGGTTCCCTAGAGTGTCTACGGTTTCCTTCATCATATTTTTACCACAGGCAGATCCCGCACCGTGTGCTGGATATACTATTACATCATCTGCAAGGGGCATTATTTTAGTGCGTAAGCTGTCATATAAGAAACCTGCAAGGTCACGCTCTGTGAGTTCTCCCATTTTTTGAGCAAGATCTGGTCTTCCTACATCTCCTAGAAATAAAGTATCACCACTGAAAATTGCGTGGTCTTTACCATCTTTATCTTTAAGAAGGTAAGTTGTACTTTCCATCGTGTGTCCTGGTGTGTGTAATGCTATAATAGTTACATCACCTAGCTTGAACTCTTGCCCATCATTTGCAATGGTCGCTTCAAAAGAGGGGTTTGCATTAGGCCCATATATAATAGGAGCGCCCGTATCTTTGGCTAGTGTTACGTGACCGCTCACAAAATCTGCGTGAAAGTGAGTTTCAAAAATATACTTGATTTTTGCTTCATCAAGTTTTGCTCTATCAAGATAAGGTTTTACCTCTCTTAAAGGGTCAATTATAGCAACTTCCCCTTTGCTTTCTATATAATAGGCACCTTGTGCTAAGCATCCTGTGTAGATTTGTTCAATTTTCATACTTTCCATTTTTTTATACGCTTTCGCGAAAGCATTATATCATACATTTTAACTCGTTATTTGGTCTCATCATATTATTTGTTTACAAAGAACTCCATATAAAAGATAAAAATGGCCATTGCAAAAATAAAGTAACCAAAACCTTTTTTGAGCTTCTGTCCATCTATAAAATTACTTAAATAACTGCCTATAAAAATTCCCAAAAGAGAGATTAATGTAAAAATGGAGAGAAATACCCAATCTACATCCATCGTTAAAGCATCACCTAAAAAGAAGCCCATAAGAGATTTAAATGCTATAATTATGAGTGAAGTTCCTACGGCTACTTTCATTTTTATGTTTGCAAGTATTACTAGGGCGGGTATGATTAAAAAACCACCACCGGCACCTATCATACCAGTAATACTACCTACTAGTAATCCTTCTACTAAGATAAGAGAGTAGTTGTAAGAAACCTTGCCATCATTCTTTTCTGGACACTCTTTACGCTTTTTGAGCATTGAGAAAGCGGCTGGTATCATTAGTATTGCAAAGAGGCCAAACATTGCCATCCTGCGTGTAAAATCAAAATCACTTATGGTAAATAAAACGTCTGGTAAAGCTG
This sequence comes from Dokdonia donghaensis DSW-1, assembly GCF_001653755.1. Taxonomy (GTDB): domain Bacteria; phylum Bacteroidota; class Bacteroidia; order Flavobacteriales; family Flavobacteriaceae; genus Dokdonia; species Dokdonia donghaensis. The sequence goes on from NZ_CP015125.1 coordinate 1,524,514, forward strand.
GCACTACATAATGTCTTACCATTGTAACTCCCACAATAGCCGGAATACCAAATACTACCGCAGTACGCCAGTCTACATATCCTTTAAGATGCTGTTTAAGCCCGCCTACGAGCGCACTAGCACCTACAATAAATAAAGAGTATGCAGTTGCTACTTTTTCATTTACAGAAAACAAATATGCAAGTACAGGTACCGCAAGTATGGAGCCACCACCACCTATGAGACCTAAGGAAATGCCTATAATGAGTGCACTTATATATCCTAATACTTCTAAAACTTCCATAATGAAACTTTGTGTTTTACAACAAATGTATTCTGATATAAAACTACTGGCAGTAACAAAGGTTACATAGCTAGTCTAAATTTATGATTTCTATATAATTTCTATGTAATTCTATTTTACCTAATTTTTCTAATTTCTTGAGGAGCCTGGATATAACTACTCTCGAGCTGTGTAGCTCACCTGCAATCTCTTGGTGTGTGTTGCGTATGCTGTTATCTTCATTAATTCTAGACTTATTTTTAAGGTATTCTAGAAGCCGCTGGTCCATATTATTGAAAGCAATACTATCTATGGTGTGGAGCATCTCATTGAGACGGGTGTGATAGCTTTCAAAAACAAAATTTCTCCAAGATTTATATTTTGAAGTCCACATCTCCATTTTTTGAATAGGTACCATTATAAGAACGGTATCGGTCTCTGCTATGGCTCTTATCTCGCTCTTTGTTTGCCCTAAGCAGCAACTCATAGTCATAGAGCAGGTATCACCTTTTTCTAGGTAGTAGAGTAGGAGTTCATCCCCTTCTTTATCGTCTCGCAATATTTTTATAGCACCAGAGATAAGTAAAGGCATACCTTTTATGTAAGAACCTATCTCCATAAGTTTAAAGCCAGCGGGAACTTCTTTATAAGTCCCTACTTGCGCAATCTCGTTTATTAAGTCGTCTTCAAAAAGGTGACCGTAATTTTGCTTGAGTTCTTGAATCATTTATATATAAATAAGTCAGTTTGTAAATTGCAATTAAGATGATGGAAACTTCAGTTTTTATGAAGCATTACATTACTACTGTGTTTTTAGTATTGTAAAGTTAACCTAATTCTAATGTCCTTTAAGTAACAAAAGTTACAGTAAGAAAGATATAGAATTCATTAATTTTACAAAATGTAGCTGAGCGCTTTAAAAGGTAGTAAAGTTTGTAAGATTACTAGTAAATTACGTCTACTTATATGTATAAATCTAGCACTCTAGTTAAGAACATATGGAAAAATATTTGATAGGTTTTAAAGATGCAATTCTAGGTACGGTAGACTGGACCTGGAAATCTATCATTTTTGAAGTTCCTTGGTATACAAATTATTTCTGGGGGCTCATTATATTATCGCTACTTGTTTGGGCTTTAGAGATTTTTTTTCCTTGGAGGAAGGAGCAATCTATTTTTAGAAAAGACTTCTGGCTAGATGGTTTTTATATGTTTTTTAATTTCTTTTTGTTTTCTATAGCCATAAGTGGGTTTTATAAAATACTACAACTAGGTTTTGAAGATATAGGGATAAGTGAAGACTCTCTAGCGCTTTTTGATCCATCTTCTTGGCCTATGTGGAGCCAGTTGCTTGTCTTTTTTGTTGTACTAGATTTTGTACAATGGTTTACACATACCTTATTGCATAAATATCCCTTTTTATGGAAGTACCACAAGGTGCATCATAGTGTAAAAGAAATGGGATTTGCAGCACACCTGCGCTATCACTGGATGGAGAATATTCTCTATAAACCACTTAAGACCTTTGCGGTAATGATACTTTTTGGGTTTGAGCCTGCACAGGCATACATAGTGCACTTTATTGCAATAGCAATAGGTCACATAAACCATTCTAACACAAAAATTACTTGGGGTCCTTTAAAGTATATTTTTAATAACCCCGTAATGCACTTGTATCATCACGCATATACCATTCCCGAAGGAACGTATGGCGTAAACTTTGGAATATCGCTAAGTGTATGGGACTATATTTTTAAGACAGATTATATACCTGAAGATAGCGGTACCATAGAACTAGGTTTTCCCGGAGATGAGGTTTTCCCAAAAGACTTTGTGAGTCAAAACACTTACGGTTTTAAAAAAGGACAACAATAGGGGAGTAGTACGCTTTCGCGAAAGCGTAATTACAAAGAATACAATCTATAATCGCGGCTATCTATTCAAAAAGCTCAGATGATAGGTATCTATCACCACGATCACATATAATACTTACAATAATACCACTCTCAAGCGTGCTTGCCAGTTTAAGTGCTGCTGCTGTAGCACCACCGCTGCTCATACCCGCAAGAATACCTTCTTCTTTTGCGAGACGTCTAGCCATTGCAATTGCCTCTTCTGTACTAACTTCAAGAACGCTATCCACCTTTGAAGCATCAAAAATAGCTGGAAGATATGCCTTAGGCCATTTACGTATGCCAGGTATTCTAGATCCATCTGTGGGTTGCACACCTACAATCTGTACATCACTATTTTGTTCCTTTAAGTAGGTAGAGGTACCCATAATCGTACCTGTTGTTCCCATAGAAGAAACAAAGTGTGTTACCTCACCATCTGTATCTCTCCAGATTTCTGGACCTGTAGATTTATAATGTGCTTTCCAGTTATTATCATTAGAAAACTGGTTAAAGCTGTAATAGCCTTCATTTTCTACTTTATCAATCGCATAATCTCTAGCGCCTTCTATACCATCTGGGTGTAGGGTTACTTTTGCACCATAAGCACGCATAGTTTGCACTCGCTCCTTAGTAGCTTTTTCTGGCATTACGAGTTCAATATCAAGACCATATATTGCAGCAATCATTGCGAGTGCAATACCAGTATTACCACTAGTTGCTTCAATAAGCTTTGACGTTTTATCAATCTCACCAGCATCTAAGGCTGTCTTAATCATATTAAGAGCTGCGCGATCTTTTACACTTCCTCCAGGGTTATTACCCTCGAGTTTAAAATACAAGTCTACATTTGGGTTTGTATTAAGCGTTGTGCATTTTACAAGTGGCGTATTCCCTATTCTATCTATGAGTGTCTTATTCATTTGTATTGATTTGTTGTGTAGATACTTGTAATTCTGGTCTATGGACTACAAAGGTATGTGGCTCTATAGATGAGGTTATCCAAGTATTACCGCCTATAACGCTATGCTCTCCTATAACTGTCTCACCGCCTAATATTGTAGCATTTGCATATATAGTCACGTTGTTAAGTATGGTAGGGTGGCGTTTTGTGTTTTGTAATTTCTTCTTTACGATGAGAGCACCTAGGGTCACACCTTGATACAGTTTTACGTGATTGTGTATCTCTACCGTTTCTCCTACAACGACTCCCGTACCGTGATCTATAAAGAAAGAGCTGCCTATGGTTGCGCCTGGGTGAATGTCAATACCCGTAAGCTGGTGGGCATATTCTGTCATTAATCTTGGTATGAGTGGTAGGCCCAGATTATAAAACTCTCTTGCCATTCTATAAATAGAAATAGCAAAAAAACCGGGATATGCAAGATAGACTTCCTCAAGTGTTTTTGCCGCGGGGTCATTTGCAAGAATAGCTTGAGCATCTTTCTTAAGACTGATGCAAATGCTAGGTATGCCCTGCATAAAATCTGTCCAGGTTTTACAGGGTTTTCCTTTTATTTCTGGACAAGCAAGGTCTCTTATAGTTGTAAATAAAACCTCTAGCTCTAGAAGTGATGTCTGAACATCTGTCTCTATGTCAAAAAGAGTATTAAAGAGAAGCTGTGTAAATCGTTGAGATTCTTTTTTTAACCGCACAGTGACGTGCACTTCTTTTTTTTGAGCATTTATTGCATCTACAAGGTGAGATACCTCCATAGGTTATAATTTATAATGGGTTTGTCTAAAATGGATCTAGACATAATAAGTACTACAAAAATAAGGTAATTCTTTGCTTTATCTTACTAGCTTAAGAATACATAGGCTTATGCACTCGTAACTTTAGATTTTTTGCTCGCAGTACGATCATAATTAAAGAAAAATTGCGCCCAAATAATTTTAGATAGCGCATATAGTAATGGAAACAGTACTATAAGAGATACCACAAAAGATATCATAAGTGAAGATGGAGTAAGCTCTTCTCTAAATATATAATTTAGTAGAACTACGGCCATAAATAAAGCAACCCCCAGAGCATAAGAAACATAGTAAGACCCTTGGTAGAAACCCGTTTCAAGTTCAAACTTTGTATTGCAGCAAGAGCAACGCTTGTGTACTTTACCCATTGAGCTAAACTTATAAGGGTGCCCTTTTAAAAAATCGCCTTCTCGGCACACCGGGCATTTCATAAATAACACGCTATATAGTTTGGTTTCTTTAAGCATAATAAGAAGTTTTATGTAAAAATAATGGGTTGTTAGGACCTTGTAAGTAACTATTGTTACATAAGAAGAGATAATATAACCGTGAGTGAGGAAGAATATTAAATAGTGAGTTTTATATTTCTATTTTAAGCATAATTATTACCTTAGTCGTTCTATATGATGACACAACCTGATGCTTTAATTGCTAGATTTCTTCAAAAAGACGCTATGTCTTTTGAGAAGATATATGAGCTGTATAGTGAGAGCCTCTTTGGAGTTATTAATAGTATACTGCACGATAAAGAATTATCTGAAGAGGTACTACAAGACACTTTTATAAAAATCTGGAATAACTCAGATCGTTATAACCCAAAGAAAGGTAGATTCTTTACCTGGATGCTCAACATAGCGCGCAACAGTGCAATAGATAAAACAAGATCCAAGGCATTTAAGAATCAACGTAAAAACCATACAGCCGAATATTTCGTAGATATTCTTGAAGCGAGAGGGAGTTTTAATACCTCTGTAGACGCCATAGGGATTCAAAAATTTGTAGACGTTTTAGAGCCGCTTTGTAAAAAGATAATTCACTTCTTGTTTTTTAAAGGGTATACCCAAAAGGAAACCGCAGAGGAGCTAGAAATCCCGCTCGGAACCGTAAAAACAAGAAATAGAATCTGCATAAAAAAATTAAGAGATATCGTAGGAGTAGAATGAAAGACACCCAAACATATATAGATTCTGGAGCACTTGAGCTCTTTGTATATGGAACCCTTCCTGAGGAGGAAATGGTTGAGGTTGCTCGTGAAGTTGCACAAAATCCTACACTGCTGCAAGAGGTAGTATCTATAGAGAATAGTCTTATGAGACTTGCGAGTGCGGCCGCTCCAGATGAGGTTGCAGACTTCAGTAACTTAAGAAAGTATATAGATGTAGATGGTAAAGTAATTCCGCTTTCGCGAAAGCGTACTTCCATTAGTGCTATCCTGCTATGGGCAGCTGCCATTCTTTTACTCGCTGGAGTAGGTTATTTATACACCGAAAATAGTAAGCTAGAAGACCAAATTGTAGATACAGAAAGAGAGCTGCTACTACAAGAAAGTAAAACCCAAGTAGCCGAATCTGATTTACAGCAAACAAAAGATATCCTTAACGTTATAAGACAGCAAGATCTTATCGCTGTACCACTAGGAGCACAGGCCGTTGCGCCAGAAGCATATGCATCTGTGTACTGGGATCAAGAAAATGGTAAAGCTTATATAGATGTAAAAGGTCTACCAGAACCACCACAAGGAAAAGTGTATCAAGTATGGTCGCTTACTTTAGAACCACTTACGCCTACCAGCTTAGGGATACTAGACCAGTATGATGTTACGGGAAATCAAATCTTTGAACTTGATAACCCTAACCAGTCTGAAGCATTTGGTATCACGCTAGAACCTTCCGGAGGTAGTGAATCTCCTACTCTTGAGCAATTATATACGCTGGGTGTAGTAACCTCTTAATATTCTTCTTAAATACTTTTAAGGTTAAAGACAAGTATTAATTATAGGCTCTTCTACTATCTTATATCTATAGCTTAACGCTACGAGATGCTCATTAATATGAAGCACATATTTTGCTCGCACCTAGTTTATAAAAAAAAACGACCTACTTAATAAAGTAGATCGTTTACAAACAAACTTCAAAAAAAAACTACCCAACCTTATAGTTTTCCTCTTATATAGACACTTACGTAAATGGTTGTGTCTTGGTTTTATATTATAGCTTTATTATTTCTGCATAAGTGATAGGTCCTAACTCATAACTTGTTTCTAGTAGTTCTTCTTTAAGAGGTGTGAGCTCCTTTTGCATCTCTAATGCTTTATAAATTTGCGCAGTGTGAAATTGTGCCATAGGCTCGTAAGTTTTACCTATTACGTGCTCTTGTGCAATGTTAAGTGCTTGTGCATAATCTCCCTTTCCATAATAGGCGTGTGCTAGTAAATCGTATGACATAGGGGTAGGGCGGTTGTTTACTTCTTTTTTGGCAAGAGTAATTGCTTTATCTGCGGTTTCTGGTTGAGAAGCATACAGTTCAACAAGGTAAGCACCATACATATCTCCATAATTTGTTGCCGTGGCACGATTTATAAATTCCTTTTCTAAATCTTCGGCAGTTTTATTATTATTAAGGTACTCATATATTTCAGATTTTAGTAAGGCGTAGTCTGGGCTTTTAGTGTCTTTTTCTATGGCTTCTATAATACGTAATGCCTCGTTAGGGTTATTCTCATAAGAGTAAGTGATCCAGGCAATTCCTTTTTTCGCGTAAGCGTTAGAAGGATCTAGAGCTAGTGCTTTAAGGTAGTGATTGTATGAATCTTGTATACGCCCAGCGTGGCCATAATAGTCGGCTAGGTTTGTGTATACCCATATCTTAAGATTTGCGACATTACTGCGGTCTGCGATGTGCATTGCGTTTTCCATATGCTGTATAGTGGCGTCTAGATTACCGCTGTAGTCCTCCCATTTTGCAAGTCTTATTAAGTAATTGTAGTTAGAAAAATCTGCTTCTTTATCTAGTAGAGTTTTTGCTTCTTTATAATTACCTAGCTCCATTGCTACATCAAATAATACAAAGTTGCTAGCGCTTATCTCACCGCCTACTTGTGCGGCAGAGTCTATCATTGTTTTTGCTTCTTTAAAACGGTGCTGTGTGATATAGTTTTGAGCGAGAGCTCGTAGATAGTTGTCTTTTCCTATCGCTGCTTTTTGTGCAGCTTTGTGTAAATTTTGCTCAGCCTTTTTGAGCATCTCGATATCTGCATTTTGATTAAAAAGGGCGGTGTAAGTTCCTGCGCTTTTACTTAAATCTATTATTTGCGAACTGTCCTTTTTAATACGACTGTTCCAGAAGGCAACTTGATCATTAAGTCCTGAAATTACCTTACTATTTGAGGTATTGAGATATGCATTATAATCATTTTGATCTGTGAGGATATCCTCCTTATGGCTATGACACGACGTGAGAAAGATTGATGTACATAGCGCTATGAGGTATTTTGTATGTGGTAGTTGGCGGGTTTTCATAGTTTGTTTTATTAAAAAAGGGACTGAAAAACTTCAGTCCCTTTATCATTATTTGTTGGGGGACTAGTGAGGTCCTTCTAGGTATGGGAACGTGGTGCTTGGGTTTTCACCAGTGTTTGGTACATTATCTGTAACAAGTATTGGTAAATCTGCCACACCATCATTATCAAGATCTTGACCATTAAAACGGTCACCATTATTACCTCCAAAAAGAAGTATAAGTGATACATCTACAACATCATCTGTAAGATTACGACCAGTAAGTACATTACCATCACCATCTATGTATGTAGTAGGTGCATCTGGCGCAACCTGTAATACATCTGCCGCGAGAACTGTTGTAAGTGTTGTTGCATCTAGACCTAATACATTATTTTCATATTCTACACCAAAAGCAGCGTGTAGTGCAACTGCTCTATCAAGAAACCCTTGCTGAAAGTTTGCTACCATCTCAGACGGTATTGTAAGGTTAAAGCTGTTTTTTGAAGCGCTATCTCCATTAAGAACGGTGTTTATAGCGGCTCTTCCCATCTGGTCTTCTTGAGCAAAAGTTCCTTCAAAGTTAAGCTCCTCCATTTCCATTTGCTCTTCTGGTGCTGGTATAAATAAATCGTCATCATCGTTACACGATACAAACCCTGCGAGTACAGCACCTACTAATAGGTATTTTATGTTTTGTAATTTCATCTTTATGTGTCTTTAGTAATATTATTGTTGTCTTTTTGCTTCTACCCAAGTATTCCACACTTGTACATCAAATCCTGCTGGGTGAGCTACTGTAGGTCCTATAAGGGCGTTAGGGATTTCTACAACTATAGATAGCACATTTGTGCCGTCAAAGGTGTCTACTGCATTTTCAGCAGTTTGAAAACCTCCATTAGGTCCATTGTTTTCTGCATCTCCGCCTATAACAGCATTAAAAGTTCCAAAATCAAAAAAGAAAGGATCTTCTCTAGGGCCTGCAAACATTTTAATACCACCCTCTGTAGTTTCTGTAATAGCATTACCATCTGTAGTAATCGCTACCGAACCTATCATTTGAGAAGCATCTATTGTACTATTCAACCCTGTGGTAGAAGGCGCATATGGCCCAAAAAAGTACATTCTCCCATCTCTAGCTATAGCTTGTATCACGCGATCTTCTACAAGATCTCCCGTGTTATCTATATTAAACTCAACTAGAACGTTCTCGTCAAATGTTGCGTCGTTACCTGCTGGCGCTAGCGAGCTCTGTACGTTTGCTACAAATACGGTGTTGTCTCCATTTTCTGCACTTTCAAAGGCAAAATAATCTGTGATGTCTGCCGTGGTTCCTCCCACAGCTGGTGCATCTAGGTGGTCTGCCGCGATAAGAGCACCCACTCCAGCAACAAGTGCGCTGGCAATTAGAATTTTTGATACTGTTTTCATTGTTGTATGTTATTTATTTTAGATACCTACGCAGCTTATGTGCTATGGGTTTTATGGTATACGTTAAAATCTTGTTAACATAATTTTAAAAACAGCATTCTATAATCTCTCTTTACACAAATTTTACAAGCAGTTTGTGCAATTTTCAATAGAGTATAATATCTTAGACCTTATACAAACACCATAGTAAATGAATACATTATTAGGAATAGGGAGTAGAATAAATCACCATAAACTTGGAAAAGGGGTGATTACAAACGTAACATCAGAGTTATATTGGGTTACCTTTATAGACGGTGGTCTAGAGACCATCACGCTAGATGATCATTTTGACGTGATAGAAGCTATAGAAGACGAGGTAGATACCGTAAGTTTTTATGAAGTGGAGAAGTCTTTAAGAGACTTGTTAAAAAGATATAGTGACATCTCTGAGGTCGTATCACTAGCAGATAAGTGGAGAGGAGGTACCCTCACAATGAATCCAAAGGATAGTAGCCTAGCCTCAAAAGAAATCCCTATAGATAGTTTCTTTCATAAAATTGTAATGGTGCGCGACCGTATACGTGTGATGGAGCAAAAGATAAACGCGAGTAAAACTCTTGATGATCAAGATAAAATAGACCTACAACAGTACATTACCCGCATCTACGGAAGCCTTACGACCTTTAATGTCTTATTCAAAAATAGCTCTCAAAACTTTAAAGGAGCTTCTTCAAAGAAGTAGGAGTCCTTTGCACTATATCTTATTAGGTGCAAGCATAGACTAATAGGCGCTTGTAGGTTTTAATTACGCTTTCGCGAAAGCGTAAAACATCTTTTATTACATTTGAAACTATTAATCATCAATCAAATATATTTATATGGAATCACCACAACCTCAATTTTTACCAGTAAGTGCACTCTCAGACGAGCAGCGCGTAGACTTCTACCGAAAGACATATACCTATGTTGCGCTAGCAGTATTACTATTTATAGTAACTGAGTACTTATTTTTTCAATCACCAGTGATAGTAAACTTTGCAATGTCACTTACGGGTGGATGGAGTTGGTTATTATTACTGGGAGCATTTATGTTTATTACAAACTATGCCGAAGGCCTAGCACTTAACTCCCGTGATAAGACCAAGCATTATCTAGCGCTAGGTATCTATGTAGTGGCCGAAGCCTTTATTTTCATACCCTTACTGCTCATTGCTTTCTCAATGATAGATGGTGTTGAGATGCTTCAAAAAGCCGCTGTAATGACTATTGCACTCTTTGCGGGGTTATCTGGAGTGGTGATTATAACAAAAAAAGATTTTTCGTTTTTAAAATCAATACTCACTATAGGCTTTTTTCTTGCTCTAGGTCTTATGGTTGCAGGTCTGTTATTTGGATTTGACTTAGGACTCTGGTTTAGTGTAGGGATGGTTGCTCTTGCCGCAGGGTCTATACTTTATACAACCTCAAATATGGTTCATAAATATGATGAGGAGCAGTATGTTGCTGCTGCCTTAGGCTTATTTGCATCACTTATGTTGTTGTTTTGGTACATACTTAGAATATTTATGTCAAGAGACTAGTATTACCAAGTTTTATAAAAACAAAAAAAGCCATTGCTGTATAAGCGATGGCTTTTTTATTTACTTAATTAACCACTTATATAATCTGTGATTTTAGATTTTTAATTGTGGTAACGGGATTTTCGGCCTTAAAGACAAAGCTTCCCGCTACGAGCACATCTGCTCCTTTTTCAATAAGTTGTGAAGCATTTTTATTTGTTACACCACCGTCTATTTCTATAAGCGTGGTCGCACCTTTTCTTATAATGAGAGAGTTGAGCGCGGCCACTTTATCATAAGTATTTTCTATAAATTTTTGACCGCCAAAACCAGGATTTACACTCATCACACATACTAGATCAATATCTCTTATTACATCTTCTAGTAGGGATGTAGGTGTGTGCGGGTTAAGTGCTACACCAGCTTTCATACCAGCATCTTTTATGGCTTGTAGTGTTCTGTGTAAATGCGTGCAAGCCTCATAATGTACGGTAAGAATATCTGCTCCCAGATCTGCAAATGTTTGTATGTACCTATCTGGATCTACTATCATTAAGTGCACATCTATAGGTTTACTAGCGTGCTTATTGATATCTCTAAGTACTGGCATCCCAAAAGAGATATTAGGCACAAAAACACCATCCATAATATCTATATGAAACCAGTCTGCATCGCTATTATTTATCATTTCTATATCACGTTGCAAGTTTGCAAAGTCTGCTGCTAGTATAGAAGGGGCTATGAGTTTTGATGACATAAAAGATTCTTTAGGGTAAAGATAAGATTATCTAGATATTGGAAATGAAAAATCCCCGGTAATCAGCCGGGGATTCATTCATCAATCAAAAAACGAACAGTTATGATAAACTGTTGTTGCGGTTATTAGGTCGCCAGAGGCGTTAATTACTTACATTTAGTACTGTAAAGATACCAAAACTTTTATTCTACAAAAAGTTAAACTGAAACTTTAAGAGATTATGCACTTTATCGGTGCATATATCACGTTTATCCCAGATATGTTTTAAGAATTTTACTTCTTGAGGTATGCTTGAGTCTACGTATAGCTTTTTCCTTTATCTGTCTAACTCGTTCTCGAGTAAGGTCAAAGGTTTCTCCTATTTCTTCTAGCGACATAGGTCGTTGGTCTCCTAGCCCAAAGTAGAGTCTCACCACATCTGCTTCACGAGGGGTAAGGGTCTCTAGCGCTCTCTCTATTTCTGTTTTAAGAGATTCGTGCAATAAAGCACGGTCAGGGTTAGGTGATTCTCCAGAGTTTAATACATCATAAAGATTAGAATCTTCTCCTTCTACAAGAGGAGCATCCATACTTATATGACGTCCAGAGTTTTTAAGAGATTCTTTTACGTCTTTTATAGTCATATCTAGCTCCTTTGCAATCTCCTCAGGACTAGGAGGACGCTCGTTAGCTTGTTCTAAAAAAGCAAAAGTCTTATTAATTTTATTTATTGAGCCTATCTTGTTAAGTGGTAATCTTACTATACGTGACTGCTCTGCTAGTGCCTGTAAGATAGACTGTCTTATCCACCATACAGCATATGATATGAACTTAAACCCACGTGTCTCGTCAAAGCGTTGTGCCGCCTTGATAAGTCCTAGGTTACCCTCATTAATAAGATCTGGTAGTGTAAGCCCTTGATTTTGGTACTGTTTTGATACAGAAACCACAAAACGCAGGTTTGCCTTAGTGAGCTGTTCCAGAGCACGGTGATCACCCGCTTTTATGCGCTGTGCTAGTTCTACCTCTTCCTCTGCAGTAATAAGATCTACTTTACCTATTTCTTGTAGGTACTTGTCTAAAGAAGCAGTCTCTCTGTTTGTTACCTGCTTAGTAATTTTAAGCTGTCTCATAGGGCCGAAATAAACTTGGGTTAGCGTTCATTTATTATACGAGGCAAAGTTGCAAAATGTTACAAAAATCTTAAAGTTTTTTTTAAGTGGTTTTTTAGTTATAGCTTAAGGCGCTTTTTTAAATCTCACAAAACACTGGTTTTTATACTTATATATTATCAGTAGTTTCAACTTTAGCAAGTATGTACAGTTTAATGTATTATAAATGTGAAGTGAAGGAGTTACGCTTTCGCGAAAGCGTAAAACACAACTTTTGGAGACTCAATAATATTATATAAAGCTTTTAAACCATATTGCTATTAAATATCTTTGCAACCTATGATAAGCTTACCTCTTTTTATTTCGGGTACCGAGATTGCCTTCATTATTTTTATAGTGATTATGGTTTTTGGTGCAGATAAAGTCCCAGAAATCGCACGTGGTCTAGGGAAAGGTATGCGTCAGATTAAAGACGCTACAAATGATATCAAATCTGAAATAACTAAAACTGCAGAGCGTAACGATATAGATCTTGATGTAACTAAGGATATCAAGAAAGAAATAGATAAGGCAAAGGAAGACATAAACGACATCACTGGCCCTATTAAAAGATCGCTCTAGATGTGGGAACAACTCCAGCAATGGGATAGGTCACTATTTATATATCTTAATAGTCTGGGTATAGAAGAATATGATGCCTTCTGGATTTTTGTCACTAAGATTGAGCACTGGACACCGCTTTACATTCTCTTTTTTATTCTCTTTTTTATAGTATACACACGCCGAAAGGCATTTATAGGTGTAGGTAGTACACTCGTAGTTTTTGCTGTAACTCTTGGTCTGACGGAAATTGTAAAAAATACAGTAGGTAGATTAAGGCCTAATAATAATACAGAACTTGCAGAGCTTATACGGGTATTACAAACTCCAGGTAACTTTAGTTTTTTCTCTGGTCACGCGGCGGTATCATTTGCAATGACGACATTTATTGTATTAGCATTGCGGTCAAGATTTAAATGGGTGTATGTATTTTATATCTGGCCACTACTTTTTATTATGAGTCGCATTCTAGTGGGGGTACATTACCCTGGTGACATATTAGTAGGGGCACTTGTGGGGACTACTATAGGTTTCTTTTTTTGGAAGTATTTGGGTAAGCAGGCACTTCAAAAGGCTTAAATTAAGCATAAGCACAGCTTGCTGATAAAAGCGTATTCTTCAAAATTTTGTGTAAAATTTTACGAATTTAATATTATGCGCGCATAATTATTAAAATTTTAATACATTGAGGGAGTTTTAACACAAACCCAATCAATATGAAAAAAGCTAACTCCTTAGTACTTGGACTGTGCCTTCTTGCGGCATTCTCTTGTACAAAAGATCAAGATGAAGCGTCAGACCTTCTTACAGAAAATGTAGAGGTAAACCTTCAAGATTCAGATGCGTTCTTAACTATCGAAGAGATTAACGCCTTAATCAACCAGTCATTTTATGAAAAACAATCATTCTCGTGGAGTGAAGTCCCGGCCAATGTGCTTTGGAGTGCCACAGTACACGGGGGTAACGTTCTTACCATAGGTTATGGTGAAAAAGGTGAAAGCTTTAGAACAGAAAAAAATGACCGTCTTGATGCTACAAGGCTTGGTCTTGTAGATCTAGTTCAAAGTAGTGAGCAAATAGCCAAAAAAGATTTCAGAGTAAAAGAAGATGAGGTTCTTAATGTCGTAGACCTTGAGGTTACAAAACTAGAAACTATAAGAGAGCTGCTAGCCTCAGATGGAGTAAGGTATTTAGAACCTAACGGTTATTCTTATTATGACATCACTACTCCACAAGGAGCAAAGCCGGCGCCTACTCAAACACGCAGCGCAGGTTGTGATACTAGTGGCAGTACCCTTAATAGTGCAGATTATAGAAGTATATGGCCGGGAGCACTTGTACCTTGGACGTTTGATCGTCACAATATAGCCAGCGCTTGGGGGCGCTCTCGTGGTGCAGGTATTACAATAGGTATTATAGATACAGGTCTTTCACCTAACCAGCCATTGCTGGGTAACAGTTTTGGAGATGGAGCTTCTATAAACGGAAGAACGGTAGAAAAATATGGAACTTATATAGACTCTGCCTGGTGGTGGTCTAACAATCTAGATGGACCAAATGACCGTTGTGGTCACGGTACAAGTATGGCAGGAGTCGCCGCAGGACCTCGCAACAACGATGGACTTCCTTCTGGAGTAGCTTATGATGCAAATCTTGTAATGTATAGAGGAACATCTGATGTAGTTCTAAATGATTATCACGAGCGCAAAGGTGTGTCTAACGCATTACGAGCACTTGCAGATAGAAGTGATGTAGATATTATCTCAATGTCTATAGGTTATCCTTGGAGTATAGGTAATGTAAGAGATGCTGTACGTTATGCATATAGTCGTGGTAAACTCATATTTGCTGCAGGAGGTACAAGCACCAGTGCTACAAACTGGTACCCAGTTATTTTTCCAGCAAGTATGCCAGAGGCTATTGCAGTGACAGGAGTGACCGACTGGTCTGGAGGTTATAGGGAGTGTGATATTTGTCACGACGGTAACGAGATAGAGTTTACAATCGTGATGGAACGCGATAGTAATGATGATAGAACAACACCAGTAATAGGTTTTAACCAGGGGCAACGTGATTATGTGGGTGGCTCATCTGTAGCTACAGCAACTATGGCTGGAGTAGCAGCGATGGTTTGGTCAAAATATCCTAACTGGTCAAGACAGCAGGTTCTTAATAGACTTCGCCAGTCATCAGAATTATATAGTAATACGAGTAGTAAGTACGGTTATGGTAATATAGATGCCTACCAAGCTGTACAGTAAATAGGATGTCATTTTGAATATCAAAGGTCTCATTGTAATCATCAATGAGACCTTTTTTTGATATTTAGAATTACGCTTTCGCGAAAGCGTAATTAAAACGAGTAATATACTACCTCACACGACTCACCGTAAGACCATCTCTTATAGGTAATAGAACGGTCTCTAGACGTTTGTCTTCATTGAGTAGCTTGTTATACTCCAGTAACACTTTAGTATCTATGTCTTTCTCATTAAGCGGTTCAACCACTTTGCCGCTCCAGAGCACATTATCAGAAAGGATAATGCCACCCTTGCTCATCTTATCAATAATCACATTATAGTAATTAATGTAGTTGCGTTTATCTGCATCTATAAAAACGAGGTCAAAAGTAGTGTCAATAGTCGGTATGATATCTAACGCTTGACCGAGGTGCTGTGTGATTTGTGAGCCGTAAGGCGAAGCGTCAAAATGCTTGCGCTGGAAGTCTACAAGTTCTTCCTTAATATCTATGGTGTGTAGAGATCCTTCTTGTTGTAAACCTTCTGCGAGGCATAAGCCAGAGTAGCCGGTAAAAGTCCCTATCTCAAGAATGTTTTTTGGGTTTACTAGCTTGCTTATCATACTAAGCACTCTACCTTGGTAGGCACCAGAAAGCATACGTGGTTGTAGTATCTTTTGGTAGGTTTCCTTTGTAAGCGCTTTGAGATGAGCAGGTTCTTGCGCCGAGTGGGCAACCACGTAATCATCAAGTTCCTCTGGTAAAAAATGCATTATAAATAAGTTTGAAAAGGCAAAATTACCTATCGTTTTTGAGATAGGTCTAGGTAATGCAATAATTTATTTTTCGCCTAATATTCTTTTCCTAAAAGCTTCCTTGCGCTTCTCATCATCTCCATAT
The DNA here is from genome assembly GCF_001653755.1 of Dokdonia donghaensis DSW-1. Taxonomy (GTDB): domain Bacteria; phylum Bacteroidota; class Bacteroidia; order Flavobacteriales; family Flavobacteriaceae; genus Dokdonia; species Dokdonia donghaensis. The sequence goes on from NZ_CP015125.1 coordinate 1,540,478, forward strand.
AGCCAGCGCACAACATTATCATCCCATATCTGGTCATACTCGGTAGCATTAATAATCTCGCGTTCTAAAGCAAGATCTAATATCTTACCAGGATAACTACTCTGGTTGTCGCTTTCCATCTCACCAAGCGGGTATGGATCATCAAGTCCCATAACCACCTGTTTGCTTCCTTGGTTTTCTATCACCATTTTAAGCGAATTTGTATCGTGTACTAGGGTGTCAAAAAAGATATTAGGATGCCCCACAGATTTACGTGGGTGTGTTTTTCCTTCAAAAAGATCTGGCCTTCCGTCAAAACCTTGTATACGTCTCCCTAGATTAATCTGTGCTAGCTGGCCACCGTGAGCAAAGCACACACGCATACCTGGATACTTATCTGCATAACCATTAAGCGTAAGAAAGTGGTAGGCATCTGCACATTGTGCAAGCATCCATATGAGGTGAAAACGCCAGTTTGTATTCTGTAGTTTTATAAATTTCTCACCATCATACGGGTGAATTTCTACTGCAAGGTTATACTTACTTGCAAGTTCAAAAATAGGCTCATTTTCTTCATCAAAAATGCATCGCCACGTCCCTATGGTATCCATATAGTGCGTAGGCAAGCATAATAAATCCATACCTAGCACCTCTACACATCGCTCTATCTCCCATAAAGCGCCACGCACAAATCCTGGATGTACCACAAAACCCGTTGTAAACTTATCTGGGTGATCTTGTTGTACCCGCGCATTAAAGTCGTTCTGAAACTTAAGTGCTTGCTTCATTTCTTCTAGGCGCAGCCCGTTTCCATAGAGTTGTGAGAGGTTGAGTACCACCGCGTGGTCTACCTTGTTGCGTTCCATCCACTCCAGTTTTTCGTGCAAGAAAAAACTAGAATCTGTCACAGGTCTGCTCCAGTCTTTTTGGAGCATAAACTTTCGGTCTTTGTCTACCCAAAAAATCCCTTTGTCTTTCATAAACTGAGGGATTTCCTCAGGGTAGGGAAGTAGGTGAGAGTGACCGTTTATGCGAAGTTTTTTATGTGACATATTGAGTATGCTTTCGCGAAAGCGTACTACGCAATCGCTGTTGTGTTTTTAAAAATACAATTATTATATGAGTACCGCCTTACTCTTTTACCTTCTTAAGTTGTATATAATATAAGACGAGTAGTATAATAAAACCGCCAAAGGTTGCAACCAAAAAATAACTGCTTAATCCCGTCTGTTTACCCACGGCAACTGCCATAGATTGATATACCAGCCACCCAAAAAGAAGGGTGCAATACAGCGCCATTTGTGACATAAAGGTTTTTGTAACTGTAACCTGCGCCTCATTTTTAACCCCTTGTTTATGCTTGTTAATCTTTATAGACTTGCCTGTCATAAACTGGAATAGTAGGATAAGTAAGACGCTAAGTACGGGTAAGATAAAAAGTTCATTTTTTGACCCATATCTATCTGCCACTCCAGTCGCATCAAAGTGCATAGGCACCTCTTCTGGAATGTCTCCATAGTGTATCAGAATCATCGCAAAGGTAACTCCCGCCACGAGCCAACTTAGTATCCAAAAAATCTTTTTAATATCCATCTACAAGCTTTTTGTGCGCCCTCCATCTACAGGGACATTTATTCCATTAATAAATGAAGCAGCTTCACTGGCTAGAAAAACAATCGCATTTGCTACCTCTTCTGGTTTTGCAAAACGTTTTGCTGGTGAAGCGTTTGCCATAGTTTGCGATACCTCTTCTATAGATTTTCCAGTCTTTTTTGCCTTGTTTTCTATAATCTCAGAGAGTCTACCCGTAGCTGTTGCACCAGGAAGCACGTTGTTTACGGTAATGCCGTATTGCCCTAGCTCATTTGCCATAGTTTTACTCCAGTTTGCCACGGCACCACGTATCGTATTACTCACGCCTAGACCATCTAGCGGTTGCTTTACAGAGGTGGAGATCACATTAATAATACGCCCATATCCTTCGGCTTTCATTCCTGGGAGTACGGTTTGTGTTAATAAATGATTAGTTTGTAGGTGTTGTGTAAACGCTTTCGCGAAAGCGGTAACATCTGCATCCACAATTGGTCCACCTGGAGGGCCACCTGTGTTGTTGATTAATATGTGATATACATTGCCCGTTACCGAAACAGCAGCTGCCACCTCCTGCGGATTTGTAAAATCTGCCACCACATAGCTGTGTTTTTGTGAGCCGTTATTAGGTAACTGTGAGATAACGTTTTTGAGCTTTTCTTCTGTACGCGCCGCTAGGGTTACGTTTGCACCTTCTTCTGCCAGCCCCATAGCGGTTGCTAGTCCGATTCCTGCTGTAGAGCCACAGACAAGGGCATTTTTATTAGTTAGATTTAGTTTCATAATATGTGTTTGCGAGCGTAGCGAAGTAATCTTAGTCACTCGCGCTCTTATTATTTCCTAATTATATTTTATACAAACATTCTTTGCTTCGGTAAAAAAACGGAGCGCTTCAAAGCCGCCTTCACGACCTACTCCGCTTGCTTTGACTCCGCCAAAGGGTGTGCGCAAATCTCTATTCATCCACGTATTCACCCAGACAATACCAGATTCAAGTGCATTGCTTAAACGCATTGTTCTGTCAAGTTGCTGAGTCCAAACCGTTGCAGAGAGTCCGTATTTTGTTCCGTTTGCTAGTGCAAGGGCTTCTTCTTCGGTGTCAAAAGGCATTATAGTGACTACTGGTCCAAAAATCTCTTCTTGGTTAAGTTTGCAGTCATTACTGTCCACCTCAATAACCGTAGGTTCTAAGTAATAGCCATTCTCATATCCTGCAACGGATACTCGTTTACCACCATAAAGAACAGTGCCTCCGTAAGCCTGTGCGTTATTAATGTAGTCTTCTACTTTCTCAAGATGTGATTTTGAAACGAGTGCTCCTAGGTTTGTTTTCTCTTGTGATGGATGACCCACAACTAACTCCTTGACTTTTGAAATGAAATCACTTTTAAATCGGTCATAAATAGATCGCTCTACAAAAATGCGACTTCCACAGAGGCAAATTTGCCCTTGATTTGCAAAGGAGCTTCTTACGGTTGTAGCAAGCATATCCTCATAATTACAATCGGCAAAAATGAGGTTTGGGTTTTTGCCACCTAGTTCTAGCGAGAGTTTTTTAAACATAGGTGCACACGTCTTTGCGAGATGCGCTCCCGTTTTTGTACCTCCCGTAAAACTTATCGCCTTGATATCTTTATGTTCTAAAATAGCTTGTCCCGTTGTGTGCCCCAGCCCGTGTACAATATTGAGAACACCTGGAGGAAGTCCAGCCTCTGTACAAATCTCACCTAGAAGGTAAGCCGTCATAGGAGTGACTTCACTAGGTTTTGCAATCACACAATTACCAGCGGCTAATGCCGGAGCGATTTTCCAGGTAAAGAGATATAGCGGTAAATTCCACGGACTTATGCACCCTACAACGCCTATGGGTTTACGCAGGGTAAAATTCATTGCGTTCAGCCCCACACTCTCGTGACTCTCTGCCGAAAACTGAGTAATAGCATTTGCAAAAAATCGAAAGTTACTCGCCGCCCTCGGGATGTCTACAGCCATTGCTAGTGACACTGGTTTCCCATTATCCCGACTTTCGGCTTGAGCAAGTTCTTCAAGTCTAGCTTCAATGCCACTTGCAATGTTCATCAAGATGCGACTGCGCTCATCAAGTGTGGTGCCGGACCAATGCGGGAATGCCGCTTTCGCGAAAGCGGTAGCCTCCTCAATATCTTGCGCACTACTATTAGGAATCTGCCCATATACCTTACCAGAAGCTGGCTCATAATTATCTAACCAATCATTTGATGCTGGGTTTGTGTAGTTGCCGTTTATGTAGTTTTTGATGTTCATTATCTTCTTTTATCAGTTCGATCTCTACATTTTTCTCCTGTCAGTTCGAGCGCAGTCGAGTTTTCTTTGTCAGTTCGAGCGCAGTCGAGAACTAATTCTTGTTCTGGCTCTGAATTTCTTTTGTCAGTTCGAGCGCAGTCGAGAACTATCTGTCAGGATTATATTTAAAATGACTTGCATTCCTACCTTCCGCTAAAGCCTGAATCATATCGTAATCTTCAGATGCGAGAGCCAATTTCTTTTTTGAACTCCATTTTTTGAGCTTCTTTTCAAAGGCAATTGCTTGCTCTATATCATTAAACACTTCGTGCCAAATCAATATATCTGGGCGACGCTTGTAGGTGAAGCTACTCTTATTTCGTCCTTGTTGATGTTCTTCATAACGTCTCGCTATATCATTTGTAACACCTGTGTAAATCAGGTTGTCATTGCATTTGAGCATATAGACGTAATAGGTTTTCATTAGGTTAGGTTCATTGAGTTCTCGACTGCGCTCGAACGGACATCTTCTCGACTGCGCTCGAACGGACATCTTCTCGACTACGCTCGAAGGGACATTGCTTCTATTTTTCAATCGGCTTATAAGCCATCACCTTAATCTCAACCACCAGATGCGGATGTGGTAGCTGGTGTACGGCTACGGTGGTTCTTGCAGGGCCGGTTTCTTTATTAAAAAACGCTCCGTAGGCTTCGTTGTAACCGCCAAAATCATTCATATTTACAAGGAATGACGTTACATCTACCACATCTTCCATCGTTGCATCTGCCGTGGCGAGTGTTTTCTTTATGTTTTCTAGTACGGCTGTGGTTTGCTCTTTGATATCAAGGTGCATTGTGCCCATCTCGTCTATCACGTGCACGCCGGCAAAGGTATTGTCTGCCTTGCGGCTGCTAGTGCCCGAGACAAATAGAAAGTCTCCAGCTCTTTTAATATGAGGATAAGCTCCTCTAGGTGTCACTTTCTTTTCATTAAAAGGATCGCCTTGTAAACGTAGGTCTAAATCTTTATCACTCATAGGTATATGATTTTGTTATATATTTCCGGCTATGGCATCGTCGTGCAAGATGTCTTCTGTAGCCTGTTGTACTTTTTTTAATTTCGCTTTAAGCGAAAGAGAATCTGGTAGCAATCCGTCATCCAGTAGGTTTAAAATAGCCTTGTTTTGTGCTCTACCGCGCGTCATTGCCTCTTTATATCCTATCGCCTCGTTAAAAGTTACTAAACTATATTTTGAGTAATACTCCGTAGGAAATTCTTTCTCAAATTGTGTTTCGAGCTTTCTCTTTTCTTGAAACATAGGGTGAGCCGTGTGTTCTTTCATCTCGTGAAAGTTATCTACTGCCAGGTTTGCAATGGCATCTGTATCTGGTTTTCTGGTTTTTTCAAATTCTTTGAAAACCTTCTCCCATCCTTGATCACTAAATGCATCTAGCATCTCGTCAAAAACTACCACATCTTCAAAACTAGCATTCATCCCTTGCCCATAAAATGGAACAATGGCGTGTGCCGCATCTCCTAGAATGCACGTTTTTCCAAAAGCACTCCACGGGTGGCATTTTATAGTGCCTAGCGGCCCTACAGGATTTTCTTCATATTCTTTTACCAGTTCTGGCATCATAGGGATAGCGTCTGGAAACTGTCTTGTAAAGAATTCTGTAATTGCAGCTGGGCTGTCTAGTGATGCAAAACTATCTGGTGCATCTTTATAATCTATAAATAGCGTTACGGTAAAACTCCCATCTAGGTTAGGCAAAGCAATGATCATATCTCGACCACGTGGCCAGATGTGTAAGGCATTTTTTTCGGTGCGGTATCCGCCATTTTCGGCAGGAGGGAAGGTAAGTTCCTTATAACCGTGACCTAAGTAATCTTGCGAGAAGCTGAATAAAAAGTCGCGACTCATATACATACTCTTACGCACTGCAGATCCTGCACCATCTGCTCCTAGAATAATATCTGCAGTGATGGTTTGCTCTTCTTTTGTGTGATAATCTGTAAAGGTTGCCGTAGCATTTTTAAGATCAACGTTTGTGCACGCCTGGTTGAAGTGTACTTGTAAGGTATCATACTCATCTGCCGCATTGAGTAGCATAATGTTGAGGTCTGTACGTGAGATAGAATTTATATACTCATCTGTACGTCCAGAATACGGACTAAAAAGCGTGTTACTTTCTTTGTCGTGCAACATTCTTCCATTCATAGGGATGCACAAATCTTTTACTCGATCTTCTAGGCCTACAAGGCGTATTCCTTTTAAACCTCTGTCTGATAAAGCGAGGTTGATACTTCTTCCAGCATCTTGATGTACGGCTCTTAGGTCTGGACGCTTTTCCATCAAGGTGATTTTATAACCACGTTGTGCCATACGTAATGCTAGAAGCGAACCGCAAAGGCCTGCGCCTATAATGAGTATGTGTTCTTGTTTTGCCATATAATATTGTGAGTACTAGCGCGATTTCTCAGTTAGTACTGTTTGAATTTTATTTATTTCTCAAGCACTCCATTTCATCTGCGACGGCTTTGTCGTTTGGAGTTCCATTTTCGCGTAAGCTAGATACTACAGCAGCGTGATTTTTATCGTTTCTGTTTTGTGACATCTTTTTTACAGCTTCAATGCTCGTAATTTCAATCTCAAATGCCACGACGCCGTTTATTTGTCGCAATGTTTTTTCAGAAAGCGCATCCATATCGATAGGATTTTTTTGCGGAGCTTCATACTTATCCATCAATGCTTTGATGGATTTATAAGTGCCTTCCTTATCTAGTAAACTTACATTACCTCTCACTTGTACGGCCGTATAGTTCCAGGTGGATACTTCTTCAAAATCGTACCAACTAGCCGAAATATAACTGTGAGGTCCATTAAAAATACAGAGCGCCTCTGCGCCATTGTTGAGATGAGCAACTTGCTCATTCATTTTTGAGATGTGTGCGTGTATGATTTCGGTGCCGTCTGGGCGTTTTGATAATTCTAGAGGGATATGTGTCGCACACGATTTTCCGTCAAGATTTGTGACAAGAATCCCAAAAGCATTTTCTTTTAAGAAACTGCGTATCTCCTCTGGGTCTTCGTTTTTATAAATATCAGGAATGTACATTAGAGTATCTTCTTAAGTCGTTCTACCATTTCATAAACATCTTCAAAATTATTGTAGAGCGGTGCTGGAGCCACGCGTATTACATCTGGCTCACGCCAGTCTGAGATGACTCCTGCTTCGGTGAGTTTTTTGTGTAAACTTTTGTCGGCATTTTTTACTTGAATACTTAGTTGACACCCACGTTGCGATGAATCGCTTGGTGTGATGATAGCGATGTGCTCATTGTTGAGTTCGTTTACTAAGAACTCTAGATAGCCTGTGAGTTTTTCAGATTTTGCGCGTATGTTGCTCATACCAGCTTCCTCAAAAATATCTAAGCTCGCCTTTACTGCTGCCATACTAAGGATAGGAGGATTTGATAATTGCCAACCTTCGGCAGTAGGGATTGGGTCAAAGCCTTTACGCATATTAAAGCGTGTGTCTTTGTTTTGTCCCCACCAGCCTGTAAAGCGCTGTATGTTTTTATCTGTATGATGGCGCTCGTGTACAAAGCATCCCCCTAGACTTCCTGGGCCGCTGTTGAGGTATTTATACGTGCACCACACGGCAAAATCTGCACCGCTCTCGTGTAAGTCTGGCATAATATTACCCACGCCGTGTGCAAGGTCAAAGCCTACTTTGCTGCCGTTGTTGTGACCTAAATCAGTGATTTTTTTAATAGGGTAGCACTGTCCAGAATAATAGTTTGTGTTACCAATTAAAAGAAGCGCAACGCTGTCGCCGTGTTCTTTTACAAGTGTTTCTAGGTCTTCATAACGGCATAATTCTTCTCCTTCTCGAGGTTGCCATAGTATAAGGCTCGTCTCTGGATCATACCCACGCTGGTGTATCTGACTTTCTACCGCATACTTATCTGATGGAAAAGCATCACTTTCTATAATAATTTTATGACGTGATGGCGTAGGATTATAAAACGACACCATCATTAAGTGAAGGTTTGTCGTGAGCGTATTCATTATCACTACTTCGCTTGGTTTTGCACCTACAATGTGTGCCATAGGTTTTGCGAGTTCCTCGTGATAAGACATCCACGGAGTTTCTTCTTTAAAATGCCCTTCAACACCCAGATCTGCCCAGTCATTGAGTTCTTGCTCGATGTATTGTGCGACAGATTTTGGCTGACAGCCTAGACTGTTTCCGCAGAGGTAGATAAGTTCGTTACCCTCTTTGTCTACGGGTATGTAGAAGTGATTTCGGTACTCTTTAAGGGGATCTTTTTCGTCTTGCGCTTTCGCGAAAGCGAGATTATTTTCATACACCATATATGCTGTTTTCTTGAAGAACTGTTGCTTGTCTAAAAATAATGATTTTAAGGGAGAAAATGCCTTACCAAGCTTATGAAGCAGCGCAAAAGTTCAGCACATTTAAATTATAATATGTAACTGAGTTTTTCTTACGTTGAGAGAGGATGTTATTTATATTTGTGGACCATTTAATAATAAACTTTATGAAAAAACTAGTTGTACTACTTTTACTAATTGCAGGTTGCTACACACAGGTTACTGCACAAGAAAAAGAAAAATTTAGATTTGATATACGCCTAGGTTATGCTGCGGGTAATGAATATGGAGATGGTGTTTTGTTTAATCTGGAGCCTAAATGGTCTATAGATGAAAAGATAAATGTAGGTTTTAGAATAGGTGGTGCGGCACTTGCCGAGTTAACAAATCCTTCTAATGAAATTGACGCTTTTGAAACAGATGTCGTTACTGTTTATGGATCATACTTAGGTACAATAGATTATTACTTTTACCATAAAGATGGGTCACCTTTTGCAGTATTTGGTGGTGCTGGGATAGGATATGTTTCTAGTGCAAACGTTATTGCCGATTTTGATGAATATGACGATGCAAATAATATTGAAACCGATAATGGTCTAGGTGGGATGTTGCGAGTAGGTTTTGACTACTTTAAGTTTAGACTTGCTGCAGAGTATAATTTTGCGCCAGAAGGTCAATTACGTGACCTTAATAATAATGAGTTTGGTGCTGTAAAGAATGGGTACTTTGGTGTCTCTTTAGGGTTTTATTTTGGTGGTGGAAAATGGAAAAATGTAACAGTTCAAGAGTAAATATTACTGACATACTATAATAAAAAGGTCTCTCAATATGGGAGACCTTTTTATTATAAAACGTTTGCGTACAAATTCTTGCGCTATTGTGGTTTGAGTTATAAGATGATTTACTTTTGAGAGATGAACTCTCTGTTTCTCATACTATCTAGAAAAAGATACTTTGCACCCGCTTGGGTTTTTGCTTCACTCAATATTATGATAGGTACTTGGGTGCTTTATATCCCGAGAGTAAAAGAAAAGCTAGGAATAGATGATGGTGAGCTAGGTGTAGCTTTATTCTGTATGGGGTTAGGAAGTCTCGTGTCACTCACGGTGGCCTCTCGAGTTATAAAGCGAGTGGGAGTAGGGGCATCTACAGTAGCAGGTATTATTATCTTCTCACTATTGTTTTTAATGCCATTACTTGCGCCATCTTATGCACTTCTGTGTGTTTCCTTGTTTTCTGTAGGGCTATTTTCTTGTTTTACAGATATAGCAATGAATGCGCTCGTCTCAGATATTGAAACCGAAGATGATGTGCATATTATGAGTTCTTCTCACGGTTTCTTTTCTATAGGAGGAGCAATTGCCGCAGTGATAGGTTATTTTATAATAGACCTTGTTAAGGTGCCTGTTTATCACGGTATGGGATCTGCAATTCTGGTCATTGTCACAAATTTGTGGCTTTGTAAAAGTTATCTAACACATAGAACACCTATAGATGACAGTCACGGGACACTTAATTTCAATTTACTCAAACCTCTGCTAGGTCTTACCATTATAGCTCTTATAATTATGGGCAGCGAAGGAGCTATTGAGCAGTGGAGTAAACTATATCTAGAAGATATTGTGCAAGTAGCTACAGAAAAAACTGCAGGAATGGGATTTTTACTTTTCTCACTGTTTATGGCGATAGGGCGTTTCTTTGGTGATGGGGTGAGTAAGCGTTTTGGGTCACTCAAAATTATCATAGGTGGTGCTCTTCTTTCGGTTGTAGGCTACCTAGCGGTACTCTCAGCTAGTACCTATGTCACTCTTGTAGGTTTTGCAATTATAGGGCTCGGCTTTTCTGTGATTATTCCTGAGTTGCTTAGACTTGCAGGGAAGGCAAAAGGAGTAAACAGCGCAGACGGTATTTCTTTTGTTGCGGGAGCTGGTTTTATAGGGTTTCTTGCGAGTCCACCATTGGTGGGGTTTTTGGCAGATTTTTCAAGTCTCAAGCTGAGCTTTACGGTGCTAGGTGGCGGAGCATTACTAGCGATGATTATTGGGATTATGCTTTCGCGAAAGCGTAATTAACTCCAACTATAGCTACACGTATGTTAAGGTAAAGTAGACAGTTATTGTAAATAGTTTTAAATCTAGTAGTATTATCTATCTTTGCACGCTATGACAAAACAGGCCCTAGATTCATTACAAGCACAAATAGACCTTGGTGAGATGCTTCCGCTTATGGAGGAATTTTATACCATACAAGGAGAAGGATTCCATAAAGGAACAGCAGCTTATTTTATACGAGTAGGTGGTTGTGACGTGGGATGTCACTGGTGTGATGTGAAGGAAAGTTGGGATGCTGCAATACACCCTCCTACAAATGCAAATACCATTGCCGAAAATGCTGCAAAGTACTCAGATACTATCGTTGTGACTGGTGGTGAGCCGCTTATGTGGGATATGAACCCGCTTACCAAGAAATTAAAGTCACTTGGACTTACAACTCATATCGAGACTTCTGGTGCATACCAGCTTTCTGGTGATTGGGACTGGATATGTCTTTCTCCCAAAAAACGTATGCTACCTACGCAGTCCGTACTAGAAAAAGCAAACGAACTGAAGGTGATTATCTTTAATAAGTCAGATTTTGACTTTGCAGAGAAGCACGCGGCACAAGTAGGGGAGGACTGCATTTTGTACTTACAACCAGAATGGTCTGTGCGTGATAAAATGGTGCCACTCATTGTAGATTATGTAATGAAAAACCCACAATGGAAGGTGAGCTTACAGACGCACAAATACTTAAATATCCCTTAGTAGGCTTTAAGCTTAAGGCGATAGGCTATAAGCTAGTGATACTTTTATGGAGATGATAAAGTTGTTAACTCAACAGTTTCTGTACAACTTTGTTGAAAATTTCACCATCCATTATCCAGCAACTTTATATTCGCTAACAGCTAACAGCTAACAGCTAACAGCTAACAGCTAACAGCTAACAGCTAATTTTTGCGAAAGCGCATAAAAAAATCCGCTACTTCTCAGTAGCGGATTTTTTATTTATTGAGTTTCTTAGAAGCTTATGCTTCTACTTCTTCCTCTTCTTTTTCTTCCTTTAATCCTTTCTTCTGTACTGTGTCAAACATTACAGGAGTTGCGATAAATAGTGAAGAATATGTACCTACGATTACACCTACAATAAGTGCAAACATTAATCCTCTAATAGATGGAGCTCCTAAGAAGAAGATCGCTAGAAGTACGATTAATGTAGTTACAGACGTATTAAGTGTACGGCTTAATGTACTGTTAAGTGCTTGGTTAATTAATTTACCAAAACCTCTAGTAGAACCGTGCTCTTTAATGTACTCACGTATACGGTCAAAAACTACCACGGTATCATTCAGAGAGTACCCAATTACGGTAAGAATAGCCGCAATAAAGTTTTGATCTACCTCCATATCAAATGGCATTATGTTTTTGAATATTGCAAATACACCTAGTACTAACAATACATCGTGGAAAACTGCTGCTACAGCTCCAAGAGAGAATTGCCATCTACGGAAACGTAATAAGATGTATAAGAATACCACAATTAATGAACCGATTACGGCAAAAAGTGCTCCTTTCTTAATATCATCTGCAATAGTAGGACCTACCATATAATATTCCATTTTACCTACCTGCTTATCATCTGTAGACTTTGCAAAAGCTGCATAGCTCATACCGCTAGGTAAGAATGGTGTAAGTGATGTAAATAGTTGCTGCTCAACCTGAGCATCAATATCTGTACCTGTCTCATCGATACGGTACTTTGTAGTAATCTTTAATTGATTATCTGCTCCAAAAGTTTTTACATCTGCACTTCCAAAATCTGCAACAAGTGCATCTTCTACTTCTTGTGCATTCATAGGTTGATCAAAACGTACTGTATACGTACGACCTCCTACAAAGTCAATACCTGCGTCAAGACCTCCTGTTAATAAAGCAGCAAGACCTCCTACGATAAGTACTCCAGAGATAGCGTAAGCAATTTTACGTTTTCCTAAGAAGTCTACATTGTTATTTACAAATAGATTCTTAGTCATACCTGTTGCAAACTCTAGAGACTTTCCGTTTTTACCGTATCCATCTATAAATAGACGTGTGATAAAGATTGCACAGAAAAGTGATGTCGCAATACCTATCATAAGCGTAGTTGCAAATCCTTGTACCGGTCCTGTTCCAAATAAGAAAAGGATAAGTGCCGTTAAGAACGTCGTAATGTTTGCATCAAGAATAGATGAAAGTGCGTTGTTAAAACCGTCTTTAATAGCATCTTTTTGAGACTTTCCTTTGCGTATCTCTTCTTTAATACGCTCAAAGATAAGTACGTTTGCATCTACAGACATACCTATAGTAAGTACGATACCCGCAATACCAGGAAGTGTAAGTACAGCTCCAAGACCTGCAAGTACTCCAAAGATGAAAATGATGTTTACTACAAGTGCGATATCTGCAAATCCTCCGGCTTTACCGTAGTAAAATACCATCCAGATAAGTACTAGTGAAAGTGCGATTAAGAATGATAAGATACCAGAGTTAATAGCCTCTTGACCTAATGATGGTCCTATTTCTTCTGCTTGAATAATCTTAGCAGATGCAGGAAGTTTACCTGCGTTTAATACTGTTGCAAGATCTTGTGCGCTTGCTACTGTAAAGTTCCCAGAGATCTCTGTGCTACCTCCTTTAATCTCTTGACGAGCTGTTGCTGCAGAGTATACATTACCATCTAGTGCAATGGCAATAGCATTTCCTTTTTGAGCAACCTCACGAGTAAGTTTTGCCCACTGGTTAACCCCTTGTCCTTCAAAATCAAGACCTACAGATGGTTGTTGTGTTTGAGTAAATTGCTGGCGTGAGTCGTTTACAACGTCACCATCCATATATGGTGCTCCCTGTCTGTTAGACTCAAGTGCATAAAGTCCTACGATGTCTGCACCTTCTTCTGGCACACCCCAAGCAAACTTTGCATAACGTAAAGATGCTGGACGCTGCTTGATAACTGCTGGGTTTCTTAAGTAAGAGTTTATTGTTGCTGTATCTTTTACAGCCGCAAATCCTACAGTAGGTACTTGACTAAACTGTACAGCTTGCTGGTTAGGACTAAAGATTTTAAATAGTGGTCCAAAATCTTGCTCCTCTTCTTCTTCATCTACATCTTTAAGTAGGTCAGATACATTATCATCTAGTGTGCTGTCTTGAGCAACAGCTGCTTCTTTTTTCTCAGATGCAGCAACAAGAGTTCTTAATGTTTCATTTGCTCCTACAAGATAGTTAAGTGCTTCACCAGCATAGTGAGTTGTGTAAAACTCAAGTTGTGCTGTCTTTTCAAGAAGACCTCTCACACGGTCAATATCCTTTGCTCCTGGAAGCTCAACAAGTATACGCCCGTTATCTCCTAGAGACTGTATGTTAGGTTGTGTAACTCCAAACTTATCAATACGATTACGTAACGTTTCAAAAGCAGAGCCTATAGTTTCTTTAATTTCACCTTCAAGAACTGTAGCAACTTCAGAGTTGCTCATTCCTGTGTTTACTTTGTCCTCTAGAACAACATTTGCAAAGATGTCTGGAGAAGCTAGTTGCCCACCCTGCTTTTCAAATTCTGTTACAAAATCTTCAAAGTAAGTGTTTTGGCTATCTTTTTGCGCCTCATCTGTAGCATCTAGTGCTGCGATAAAAGCTGGGTCTGTACTGTTGTTAGAAAGACCACCTAAGATATCACGTATAGATATCTGAAGTATCACGTTGATACCTCCTTTAAGATCCAGACCTTTATTAAGTTCTTTCTCTTTTGCATCATTATAAGTGATGCCAGCAAAGATAGGATTTGCTCCTATGCTGTCTAAGTACGTGCGCTCTATGCGATCTTGTGCATCTGCATCTGTAGGCGCTTGTGCAACGGCATATGCCTTTGCTTCGTCTTCTGTTTTGTTTGTTAAATACGTAAATGATAGTTGGTATAAACATACCAGACCAAAAATTAACGCAAAAACTCTAATGAGTCCTTTGTTTTGCATTTTACTTTGTTTGAGTTCAGAAAAGGTGGCTTTACTGTAAACCAAAATCTCTGAAGGTTGATAAATAATTAATTGATAATAATTGCCACTTCTGGGTATTGAAGCAGCGTTGTGGATATTACAACTAGCCACTGGCTAGACTGTATATATCTAGGTGAAGTTGTTAAGAAATAGGTCCAGCACGTACTTGTGGTATGCGGTACTGGATATTTTTTAATGCGATAGCATTGTACCTATAAAGTGTATAGGTTGTGTGTGTATTACTATTTTCTTCTCTTGCTTGCTGGTTATTAAAAGCAGCATAGGTGTCAAAGCTTGTAGCACGTGTAGTCTCAGACTTAGGCTCAACAATATGACCAGCTGGTCCATCAAAATCGCTAGTATTCTGAATTTTATAGATGTCCAGCTCGTAGTACTCTGCAGGAGCCTCACCAGTAGGGTAGTCGTCAGAAGTAGTTGTATAAGCTTGACTACTATTTTCTTTGCTAAATATTTTTTGGATCTCAGATACGTCTAGATCACTGTAGTAACTGAGTTTGAGCGTTCCATCTGCAAGCTCTTCAACTTTGATATTACTTACGTCTACATTTTCTAGTTTGCTCTTTACAAGTGCAATGGCATCTTGAGTGTTATGCACACTGTTTTGAGAAGTAGTAAATTTTATGAGAATCTCCTGGTTAGGTACAGCATTTTGCTCCAAGCTTATTCCTAAAATAGCTAGGGCAATAATAAATGTGTATAAGTACCACTTGTTTCTCACAAATTGATGTTTATTCATCAGGAGACAAATATAATATTCTCAGGTTAAGTACCCAATGTTTTAAAGACTACTTATTAGCATATTTAAAGGGGGTGTAACGTGTTATTTTGTTAGTTTTTAAGTATTCCGCTTTCGCGAAAGCGTAAAAAAAACCTGCTACATTTAAGTAACAGGCTCTTTATATAGAGTTATGTAGGCTGTATTATAGCTCTAATAATCCGTTAGTTTTCTTAACGCCTTCTGCACTTTCTGCAAGGTGTGCTTTTTCTGCATCGTCAAGGTTGATCTCTACTATTTTTTCGATTCCGTTTTTACCTAGTACTACTGGCACACCGATACAAAGATCAGAAAGACCGTACTCACCATCTAGTAGTGTAGAACAAGGGAATATTTTCTTTTGGTCACAAGCAATAGCCTGTACAAGACCTGATACTGCTGCTCCTGGTGCGTACCAAGCAGAAGTTCCGAGAAGTTTAGTAAGTGTTGCTCCACCTACTTTGGTATCTTCTTTTACTTGAGTAAGACGATCGTCAGAAATAAATTCTGATACTGGTACACTGTTACGAGTTGCAAGACGTGTAAGTGGTACCATTCCTTTATCTGAGTGTCCACCTATTACCATACCATCTACATCTGAGATAGGAGCTTCTAGAGCTTCTGCAAGACGGTACTTAAAACGTGCACTATCAAGAGCACCACCCATACCGATGATACGGTTTTTAGGAAGTCCAGTTACTTTATGAGCTAGGTAAGTCATTGTATCCATAGGATTAGATACTACGATAAGGATCACGTTAGGAGACTCCTTTACAAGACTTGCGGCAACACTTTTTACGATACCTGCGTTAATACCTATAAGTTCTTCACGAGTCATACCTGGCTTACGAGGTATACCAGAAGTAATTACCGCGATATCACTACCAGCAGTTTTTGAGTAATCACCAGTAGTACCTGTGATTTTTGTATCAAAACCGTTTAAAGAAGCAGTTTGCATTAAATCCATTGCTTTACCTTCGGCAAAACCTTCTTTAATGTCTACTAATACTACTTCACTAGCAAAATCTTTTATTGCGATATATTCTGCACAGCTGGCACCTACGGCTCCAGCACCTACTACGGTAACTTTCATTGGATATAATTTTTAATATTTATGTTGATTTATAAAGCTTTTCACGGCTGCTACGAAAATACGATATATCCCTCTTTTTATGTAATCTATCTTGATAAAACTGTCTTAAGAGAATTCAAAAAAAAATCCCTGTCGCTACAAGTAGTGACAGGGATATAACAAGCCTGAATTCACAATCCAAATGAATCAAAATATTATGTTGCTTGTTTTTTAAACCATTTCAAATACCCAACTTAGAATAGTTTAATAATCAACGTATGATTACGCTGATGTAAATGTACTGCGACTTAAAAAAAAGGATTGTTTGTTAAACGTAAATTTAGTTAGATGCACAGATATGTGTATTTAATCTGTAATTATTGCTTTTTATCGATTTTAAATTTATTTTCACTCGATAAAGTGCATTCTGTGTAAGAAAAGAATTTGCAAAAAAAATCCCCACTATTAAGATAGCAAGGATTTAAGTATGACTAAATTCTTTAAAATTAAACCCCTACATCTAATTATAAGAAAATAGCGAAAAGTGTCAAACACTCATCATATACTACTGCAATTTAAATATTATTTGAACCTTTAAATTACGAGCCGATAAAACATCAATCAGATTGTTTAAAACTACACTTTGTCGATTATAACTTACTTTTTATCGATATTAGTTGAATAAGATGAGAGCTTTAAGATAGTTACAACCTGTACATAACTGCTAGGTTAGAATTTGTAAATCTCCCTACCGTTAAGATGTGAGATAAGCTCCATTTTGAGAAATGATAGCTCACCCCAATCTCACCTCTTATAGCGGTTTTTTGCGTATCAATTTTTTCTACTAGCTGATTTAAAATTGATAAAAACTGACTTTCTTGACCATTGAGTGAAAAATCATAATCGCTCACTGTTATTCCCAGATTACCCATAAACTCAAATTGCTTAAGTTTCTTAGAAGTTATAAGTTGAAAAAGCATCGAATTTGAAGCTATTTCCATACCGTCTACTTCTAGAAGCGTAGTTGTCTCTGTGTCATCTGGATTATCTATAGTAAAGGCATCTAATTTGATGCTTAGGTCAAACCGAGCGTATGAAGCAGCGATAGCATACTGCAGTGATTCTGGATTTTCTTCTTTAGAGCTGTATTGATTGAGGTTATGTTTAAGGCCTATACCATAAATATTATATGCCGCATCTTCAATGGGTATTCTAGGGGAATAACGTAAGGTAACCTCTGTCTTTTTCCACAAGCCTACAGAGGCCTGTAGAAAGGGGTGAAAAAGCACACTTTGTTGTACGCCTTCAAAAGCTTGTAATTCATTAGGTTCATCGCCTATGGTAAAATCAAAAAAGGTTGAAGTCTCACCACCTAATGCACTCGGTATGATAGCGCTGCTCGAACCATTACGAATGATAAAATTATTGAAATCTGAATTTGAGACTTCAAAACTACGCTTACTACTGGGCGTAAATAGCGTGTTAAAGTGCAAAGAAATTTTGGTTTCGAATAATCCTAATGAGTGGGCATTATCTACCCAAGCTGCAGAAGATTGAAATGAGCTTGCCTCTGCACCGGGTGTAATAAAACCTTCAGAAATAAAAACTAGGTCTTGTACAGTGTTTTCTACATCTTCAAAAACAGATTGGGCTTGAAGCGAAGTGCAAATAATTAAAATGATAATACAAAGGCGTAGTTTTAGATTCATAATCTTATAGGTTTCAGTACGAGTATGGGAAAATACTATTTATCAAACTATTAGAGAATTGGTAATGCTATTTAAAATAAAAAAAGGCTCTAAACCTAAGTTTAGAGCCTTTTACGTATATAATTAAGAGTGTTTAAGCGTCTATATTTGCATAGATAGCATTCTTCTCGATAAACTCACGGCGAGGTGGTACCTCGTCACCCATAAGCATAGAGAATATTCTATCTGCTTCTGTGCCATTATCTATGGCAACCTGGCGTAGTGTTCTAAATTCAGGATTCATAGTCGTATCCCAAAGCTGCTCTGCATTCATCTCTCCAAGACCTTTGTATCGTTGTATAGATACACCTTGAGTACCCAGACGTTCTGCTATTGCATCTCGTTCTTTATCATCCCAAGCATATTGCTTTTTCTGACCTTTTTTAACCAAGTATAATGGTGGTGTTGCGATATATACAAAACCTTTTTCTACTAGCTCCCTCATATAGCGGAAGAAGAAAGTAAGAATAAGAGTAGAAATGTGACTACCATCTACATCGGCATCACACATAATAACTACTTTGTGATATCTAAGTTTTGAAAGGTTAAGCGCTTTACTATCCTCTTCTGTACCAATAGTTACACCAAGAGCGGTGAAGATATTTTTAATCTCTTCGTTTTCAAAAACTTTATGTTGCATTGCTTTCTCAACGTTCAAGATTTTACCACGCAGTGGTAAAATGGCTTGAAACTCACGGTCACGACCTTGCTTAGCCGTTCCACCTGCGGAGTCTCCCTCAACAAGAAATACTTCACAAACTGCAGGATCTGTTTCAGAACAGTCAGATAATTTACCAGGTAAACCACCTATACTCATTACCGTCTTACGTTGCACCATCTCACGCGCTTTCTTTGCTGCGTGACGAGCTTGAGCTGCAAGAATTACCTTTTGAACAATGGTCTTAGCATCATTCGGGTTTTCTTCCATATAGATCTCAATCATCTCTGCCACTGCTTGAGATACTGCAGATGTAACCTCACGGTTACCTAGTTTAGTTTTAGTTTGCCCTTCAAATTGTGGCTCACTTACCTTTACAGAAATAATAGCTGTAAGACCCTCACGGAAATCATCTCCCGCAATGTCAAACTTAAGTTTATCTAGCATTCCAGAGGCATCTGCAAACTTCTTAAGTGATCCCGTAAGACCACGACGAAAACCTGCAAGGTGTGTTCCTCCTTCGTGTGTATTAATGTTGTTTACATATGAGTGTAAGTTTTCTGCATAGCTATCATTATAAATCATAGCAACTTCTACAGGGACACCATTTTTCTCTCCCTCCATTGAGATAACGTTCCCTATTATAGGATTACGGTTACCATCTAAGAAGCGTACAAATTCTGAAAGACCTTCATTGGATTGAAAAGTTTCATTTTCAAACTCACCATCTTCTTTCTTATTTCGCTTGTCAGTAAGTGTTACAGTAATACCTTTATTAAGGTAAGCTAGCTCTCTTAATCTTGAAGCAAGCGTGTCATAATTGTACTCTGTAGTTTGCTGGAAGATAGAATCATCAGGAGTAAACGTGACTTCGGTACCTGTAAAATCTGTGTCACCTATAGCTTTTACTGGGTATAATGCTTTACCACGTTCATACTCTTGTTCCCATACTTTTCCTTCTTTATAAACCGTAGCTTTAAGATGGTTAGAAAGTGCATTCACACAAGATACACCTACCCCGTGCAGACCACCAGAAACCTTATAAGAGTCTTTATCAAATTTACCTCCGGCACCTATCTTAGTCATTACTACTTGTAATGCAGATACACCTTCCTTTTTATGAATCCCTACAGGGATACCACGACCATTATCTCGTACCGTGATTGAGTTATCCTCGTTAATAGTAACATCTATAGCGTCACAGTAACCTCCCATAGCCTCATCTATAGAGTTGTCTACCACCTCATAAACCAAGTGGTGCAAACCTCTAACTCCTACATCTCCAATATACATCGAAGGACGCATACGTACGTGCTCCATTCCCTCAAGGGCCTGAATACTATCTGCCGAATATTGCTTTTTATTAGCGTCGTCGCTCATATTATAATTCTTAAAATATTGTCTAAAAACAAATATAAAGAAAGGGTCTCCAGAAAGGTCTTAAAAACCCTCGAAAACCCTTGAAGTTATTAACATTTTGTGGAAAAATACAAGCCTCTTTTTAGCGCAATTTGTGAGGTGCATTTTTACGCTTTCGCGAAAGCGGAATCTAAGCTAGTTAATTGCCAATTTGTAAGTGATTCTCTTTATAAATCATTGGATATTTAGACCTCGCTGAAGCATCATCTCTTAGTTGAGGATGACTATTGTAATCAGTTCTCAACTGATAGATAGCTTTTTTGTAACCTATCATAAATTCCAAATAATCTTCTACTGAAATATCTTGATTAATGGAAAAAACAAACGCAGTATCACTTTGTGCGCCTTCATAGATATATGAGTATATCGAATCTTTGATGGATGTCTTAGTGTTTTTGAAGGAAGCAATATTTAAAGTGTCTACGTTTTTATCTAGTATAAATTCTTCAAAAAATCGAGGTGGTGGTGGAGGGGGAGGATACTCTTTTGAGTTAGACCATTTGTTATAAAGTTCTTTTGATGTGAAAATACGATGTTTGTAATAGATCTCCCATAAAGTCTCAGAGTCAGTAATTGTTATTAATACCTTATTTGCATTGATTAATAGAAGTTTTTCAAATAATGTGTCTAGTTTATTCCATTTGATAGATTTATCAATATAGAAAACAGCATCATATCTATAATGAGATTGTTTAGATTCTAGGATAGACATCTGGACGTCGTGATAAGTCAAGAAACGATCCCATCCAAAAAATTTGATACTATCATTCTTCTCTGTGACTTTAAATCTAATTTGATTCTGATGTGAATCCATAAATATGTCTTCACTATACTCGCTCTCAAGTTTAAATTCTGGAATATTTGCAAATGATCCAGTTATAGCTTGAAGATTGCCTTGCTTATCATAAGCATTTATATTACTCAAAGCGATGATAAATACTAGTAGACTCAGTATAGCAAAGTGAATACTCATTTTTGCGATTGTATACCCTTTTAAAAATCTCCTTAGACTTTTTACTTGGTCAAAGAATAAAACTATGGGTAATAATGCTATTGCATAAGCAATCTCCTTAAATACTATGGAACTGTGGGATATTATAATGCTTCCTATTGTGAGGGATAAAATCTTTAAAATCCAGAATATTGCAGTTGGGGTAAGAGCACTTTGATCATTTATAATTCTCCTCCCAGATTTTCTTTTTTGACTACTTGTGTCAGTTCCAGAAAAAATAAAAGCTATGCTAATTGTGTTTCCTAGCGCGACAGAAATTGAAGAAAAGAATAGCGCAATATAATTCCGTGTATCTGTATCTAGAGTATTATCTGCGTTATATACAAATGCTAAGTGTACGCTTTTCAGGAGTATAAAAAGATACTGCAAGAAGTAATAGAAGATAACAGCGGTTAAAATCCCTAAAACAATACCTAATAAGAATTTTCTTTTTGAGAATTCTTGTAGCGTTATTTTATGAAGAAATTTCTTTGAACCCAAATGTGTGTTGCTAGATTGTGTTCTAAGTTGGTAGTGATAAACTTGTATTTGTTACACCAACCCCTTAACCTCCTCAAAATCTAACCCGCCATAATTGCCGCTACTCATAAGCAGTATGGCTTTATTTTTAAGCTCTTGTTCAAATAGAAAGGCTTTAAAGTCTGCGGGGTCTGTAAATATGGTAAGGTCATCACGTTTAAATGCTGCTGCGATTTGCTGCGCTGTGATAGGTTCTAGTTTTTTGATTTCGACAGCCTTTGGTGAGTAAAAAACCACCGCCACATCTGCAGCATCTAGTGCTCCTTGATATTCGCTTAAAAACTCAGGATTCAGACTGCTGTAAGTATGAAGCTCTAGACAGGCTACAACAGTATGGTCACCATATTGTTCTTTTACGGCACTTGTGGTTGCAGCTACTTTAGAAGGACTATGCGCAAAGTCTTTGTAAATGACCGTGTCTTTACTTTTGGCGATAAGTTCTAGTCGCTTGCTGGCTCCTTTAAAGGTTGAGATGGCTTCATAAAAATCTTCTTCTATAACACCCATATGCTGGCAGATCCATTTGGCACCGGCTAGGTTATTGAGATTATGTTTCCCAAAAACTTCTATAGGCATCGCACCATCTGGAGTTTCTAGTAGCGTCTCTCCATTTTCTACCGTGTACTCAGGTGTCTGGTAAGGATATTTTTTAATGTGAGCAGTGGCATTCTCTACTACTTTTACCACATTTTCATCTTCGGTATTGTACACCATTGCACCACCGTTTGTCATTGAGTCTACAAAAATCTGAAACTGCTCCACATAATTATCAAACATAGGAAAGACGTTAATATGATCCCAAGCAATACCGCTTAGTAGAGCAATATTAGGTTTGTATAAGTGAAATTTTGGTCTGCGATCTATAGGGCTACTCAGATACTCATCACCCTCCAGCACCATAAAATCTGCGTCATCTGTCATTCTCACCATTGTGTCAAAGCCCTCTAGCTGTGCACCCACCATATAATCTACCTCTTTATCCCAGTAATGCATCACGTGCAGTATCATAGAGGTGATGGTGGTCTTACCGTGAGATCCTCCTATAACGACCCTAGTTTTGTCTTTTGCACGCTCATATAGATATTCTGGATATGAGTAAATGTTGAGACCTAGTTCTTGTGCTTTGAGCAGCTCTGGGTTGTCTTCTTTTGCGTGCATTCCTAAAATAACGGCATCGAGATCGCTTGTTATTTTTTCTGGAAACCAGCCAAATGCTTCAGGTAATAGTCCATATTTTTCAAGTCGAGATTTTGACGGGTCAAAAATCGTGTCGTCACTACCTGTTACGGTCTCTCCTTTGTGATGTAAAGCAAGTGCTAGATTATGCATTGCGGCTCCACCTATGGCTATAAAATGAATGTTCATATGTTGTAAAAGTCTTTATCGTAAAAATAAGATTTCGATTCCAAATGTGCGAGTATTATAAGTTCTATTTTGGGTGTGAGTACGCTTTCGCGAAAGCGTAACAAAAAACATTTTCTTCTATTAAACCTCGCTGTCAAAACACTGTTACGACTGCAAAAAGGCGTTTGTTTATGCAGAAATATTGACGCTCTGCGAGTTGTCTGTACTGACATAACGACATTCTCAGTAAAAGGCACTATTTTTGTCTAACCGATACCAACGTTCTGCTTACGGAACACAGAAAACGCACAACCAAATGAGTTTCTTCAAGAAAATATTTTCAAAAGAAAAAAAAGAAACCCTTGATAAAGGGCTAGAGAAGACAAAAACGAGCTTCTTTGATAAGATGAGTAAGGCAGTTGCCGGAAAGTCTAAGGTAGATGATGATGTACTTGATAATCTTGAAGAAGTTCTTGTTACTAGTGATGTGGGTGTAAAAACCACGCTTAAAGTAATCACGCGTATAGAAGAGCGTGTGGCCAAAGATAAGTATGTAGGTACAGATGAGCTTAACAGGATACTACGTGAAGAAATTGCCGGTCTACTAAGTGAGACAAACACAGGTAACGCAACCGAATTTGAAATCCCATCGCAAAATAAACCACACGTGATTATGGTGGTAGGTGTAAACGGTGTAGGAAAAACAACCACTATAGGAAAGCTTGCTTACCAATTTAAAAAGCAAGGTAAAAAGGTGGTACTAGGTGCGGCAGATACGTTTAGAGCGGCAGCGATAGATCAGTTACAGGTATGGGCAGATCGAGTAGATGTACCTATTGTAAAACAACAAATGGGAAGTGACCCAGCCTCAGTAGCCTTTGACGCATTAGAGAGTGGCGTAAAACAAGATGCAGATGTGATTATTATTGACACTGCCGGGAGATTACACAATAAGGTGAACCTTATGAACGAGCTTACTAAGGTGAAGCGTGTGATGCAAAAGGTAGTGGGAGATGCTCCTCACGATGTACTTCTTGTACTTGATGGTTCTACAGGTCAAAACGCCTTTGAACAAGCAAAACAATTTACAGCAGCTACAGAGGTGACTTCGCTAGCAGTAACAAAACTAGATGGTACCGCAAAGGGTGGTGTGGTTATAGGAATTTCTGATCAGTTTCAAATCCCTGTAAAATACATTGGAGTAGGAGAAGGTATAGAAGATTTACAAGTCTTTAATAAAGTAGAGTTTGTAGATAGTTTCTTTAAATAGGCCATCACTTTTTATGAAACTCGATTTTAGGTGGCTTCCAGAACTTACGTTGCGTACCTTACGAGTGGTTGCTATTGGTTTCTTGTTACTTAACCTGTATAGCGTGTATACAGCATACACTGCTGTAAGGAGTGACCTTGTGCCTAAATATCTAACGCAGTACACCGCTTTTCCTCACTATATTTTTATTGCTTTTTACAGTCTCATTATATTTTATATATGGAGAATCCTTAAAGGAGCGATAGCTTCACAATACTGGTGGATGCCCGTAATTGCAGTTGTTATACTTGAGTCTACTAAGTTTTTTATCTACGGTTTCTTGATGTGGGTTAATCCTTTTGGGTGACGCTTTTTGTATTTTTAGTGAACCATAAAAATGCACTATGAAATACTTGTATACCCTCGCGCTCGCAACGGCGCTTTTTTCTTGTAAAAACGAAGCTCCTACTACTGCGGCAGAAACAACTCCGCGATATGTTTGGGAAGCTTATAATGACTCCCTAGATATTGCAAAAACGCAAGCCCTTGAAAATAGCAGAATGCACCTCAAGCTTGTAAACGCAAAGGGGCTCGATAAAAATGATATTTGGAAAGATCTTAATGGGGAGATAAATACGCTTTCGCGAAAGCGTATCTCAGAAATCTCTCCGCTTATTTTAGAACAAGATATCCCGACCATCCAGAAGCACGTTAAAAATGGAGATTACTCATACGAAGAACTGACCCTATTTTATCTAAATCGTATTGCGCGTTTTGAAAGTGATAACAACTTAGCGCTTAACGGAGTCATCGCTCTGAATAAAGAAGTGGTGAAGGAAGCGAGAGCACTTGATACTAAAGATAAATCTACCATAGATGAATATTCTGTGTACGGTATGCCTATACTTTTAAAAGATAACATTGGCGCAGCGGGAATGCCCACAACAGCAGGATCTGTAGCACTCACAGATAATAATGCAGGTGATGCATTTATTACCAAACGCCTCAAAGAAGAAAATGCTATAATACTAGGTAAAGCCAACTTGAGTGAGTGGGCTTACTTTTTATGTTCGGGTTGTCCAGTAGGTTATAGTGCTGTAGGTGGTCAGACCATAAATCCGTACGGTCGTTTACAATTTGAGTCAGGAGGATCAAGTTCTGGATCTGGGGTGAGCGTAGCGGCAAATTATGCCGTAGCCGCCATAGGGTCTGAAACGAGTGGTTCTATACTATCACCTTCTAGCCAAAATAACCTAGTGGGGCTTAAACCTACCATCGGTCTTTTAAGTCGTAGTGGGATTGTACCTATTTCTAGTCACCTTGACACACCTGGTCCTATGACAAAGAATGTAGTGGATAATGCGATTGTACTACAAGCGCTCACAGGTAAAGACGCTGCAGATTCTTATAGTTATGCATCTAGTGGTAATTATGTACAAGCTGTTAAAGAAGGGAACCTTGAAGGAAAATATCTTGGTGTTATAAAGGGATACTTGCAAGACAGTACGTATGCCGCGGCTATCAATAAGCTTAAGGAAACAAAAGCCACACTTGTTGAGGTAGATATGGAGCGAGTTAATATGCCTGGTTTTCTGTCTATCTTAAATATAGATATGAAAAATGATCTCCCTACTTATTACGATGCAGAGGTTGCCCCTACAGTAAAAAATAGAAATATAGAGGAGCTCATTTCATTTAATAATCAAGATAGTCTTGCGCGTATTCCTTACGGACAACAGCTTTTTAAAGGTATCGTTGCAGATAGCACAACCGATACAGAGCTTAAAGCAATCAAAGAAAACCTTATGCAGGTTACTCAAGCATATTTTCAAGACCCACTAAGCAAACACCCCGAAGCTGGTGGTCAACTAGACGCCATACTTTCTATAAATAATTATGATGCTGGCTATGCCGCAGCGGCACACTATCCGGCACTTACAGTCCCTATGGGTTTCACTTCACAAGGAGAGCCTAAGGGAATTACCATCATCACTCCATCTAAGCAGGAAGAAGTGATTTATAATATCGCGGTAGGAGTAGAGCGCACACTTAATGCTAGAACACTACCAGAAGGATATCAGGAGTAAAAGAAGAAATACATTTTAAATGGCTGTTGTCGTCTAGCTCTTAAAAGCTATTGGATAACAGTCATTATTTTTTCCCATAAATCTGTATCAAAACCAGATGGACCTAATAATGACTCTTCAGTTGCATCGCCTAGGCGTATTACTACTAGTCCTTCACTAGGTAAAACATATACTTTTTGATCATCTTTACCTAAACCAGCGATAAGATCATCTGGAGCAGTAGGGATTAATTTTCCTGTAAATGTTGTCGTGGTGCTGGGTAGTCTATAGCTGTCTTGCCCATTAAGCCACCATAAATATCCGTAAGCCTCATTAATATCTTGAGAAGGCGTTGTCATTTCTGTAAAATATGAGGCATCTATTAGTTGATTTCCGTCCCAATTTCCTTCATTGAGCGTGAGTAGTCCAAAACGCGCCATACTTCGAGCTGTACTAAAGTATAATCTAAAATAGCCAAAAGGCACCCAAGCACCCGTCATACCAGTTTGTGACTTAAGCTTATTGTCATAGTAGGTATTAAAATCATCGGGTACAGCTGCTGTTACTACGTCTTGTAATAAGGTGTAAAAAGCGTTATGATAGTACCACTCGGCACCAGCATCATTCAGGTACAGCAGACACTCAGGGTCAGAGCAGTTGGTATCGTCTACTGTATAGTCTCCTCCACTGGTCATCGTGAGTTGGTTACGTATTGTTACCGCTGCTTCCTGTTCTGGAGTCATAGTAGTCCATCCCGTGCCTAGATAATTGCTGGAAGCATCATTTATAGATAAGTAGCCTTCTTGTTGTGCAATACCTACGGTATAAGCCGTGAGCGTTTTTGCAGCGCTATTCCAGCGATGGCTCGTGGTTGCGTCTGTATCTTGATAATAATTCTCTACTACTATTTTTCCATCTTTAAGGATAATAAAAGCGTTGCTATTATTTTCTGCTACATAATCAGTAAGATCTTGTAAGGCTGCAAGATTCCAGTTAAGAGTAGACGGTCCTGTTACTTCCCAGGTGTCACCTGTTATAGGAGGGAAGTATAGATTATTAGTCTCGCCAGTATCATCTGGCTCTTCTGCGATGGTATCGTCAGTTATAATAATTGTATCATTTGTAATGATTTCATTATCTGTTGTTGAACACGATAGACTTATAAGCAATAAGAAATATAGGTAACGCATCATTGAGGCTTTATGATAGGACTCTAAAATATAAAAAAGGATTAATGTAGCTCTCATAATTAAGGAATTGGCAGTTTTTAAAGCTATCAAAAGGTGTAAAATATCAACGTGCTATTTACTATGTTATTTGGCTTATCTTTGCACTCCCTTAAAAGGAAGGCTATGCGTACAAAATCATTGAAGAAGAATAAGATAAACGTAGTAACTCTAGGTTGCTCAAAAAACGTTTATGATAGTGAGGTCTTAATGGGCCAGCTTAAAGCAAATGAGATGGATGTTGCTCACGAAGAAGATGGTAACATTGTTGTGATTAACACCTGTGGATTTATAGACAATGCAAAAGAGGAGTCTGTAAACACCATTCTTGAGTACGTAAAGCAAAAGGAAGAAGGCGATGTAGACAAGGTATTTGTTACAGGATGTCTTTCTGAGCGATACAAGCCAGACCTTCAAAAGGAGATTCCAGATGTAGATCAGTATTTTGGAACAACAGAGCTACCAGGATTACTTAAAGCACTTGGAGCAGACTATAAGCACGAGCTTATAGGTGAGCGTATCACAACTACACCAAAAAACTACGCCTACCTAAAAATAGCCGAAGGCTGTGACCGCCCTTGTTCTTTCTGTGCAATTCCTTTAATGAGAGGTAAGCACAAGTCAAAATCTATTGAGCACCTCGTAGTAGAAGCAAAAAAACTTGCTGCAAACGGCGTGACAGAGTTAATCCTCATAGCACAAGATCTTACGTATTACGGTCTTGACTTATATAAAAAACGTAACCTAGCAGAGCTTCTTGAAAACCTTGTTCAAGTAGAAGGTATAGAATGGATTCGTCTACACTATGCATTTCCTTCTGGTTTCCCGGTAGATGTACTTGATGTGATGAAGCGTGAGCCTAAGGTGTGTAACTACCTTGATATTCCGTTGCAACACATTGCAGATCCTATTTTAAAATCTATGCGACGTGGTACAACAATGGCAAAAACAAATGCGTTGTTAGAACGCTTTCGCGAAAGCGTACCAGAGATGACCATAAGAACTACCCTTATTGTAGGATATCCTGGAGAAACCGAAGAAGATTTCCAAACGCTGAAGCAATGGGTAAAAGATCAACGTTTTGAACGTTTAGGATGTTTTACATACTCACACGAGGAAAATACACACGCATATAATCTAGAGGACGATGTGCCAGAGGATGTAAAAATGGATCGCGCAAACCAGATTATGGAGATCCAATCACAAATTTCTTGGGAGCTCAATCAGCAGAAAATAGGGAAGGAGTTTAAAATTGTTGTAGATCGTAAAGAAGGAAACTTCTTTATAGGTCGTACAGAATTTGACTCACCAGATGTAGATAACGAGGTCCTAGTTGATGCGACTAAGTTTTATTTAAAAACTGGAGACTACGCAATGGTAAAAGTAACAGAGGCAGAAGATTTTGATCTGTATGCAGAACCACTTGTAGCCTTAGAGCGACCACAAGCATTGCACGCAAAACGTGCTACCAAAAAATAAGAAGTAGTAAATTAATTTACAAAAAGCCTTTTGGAACAAATGTTTTGAAAGGCTTTTTTGTGTGTAAGAGTTTGTTTGCAAGGCTTACATTTGTAGCACTAAAAAAGCCTTTTTTATGCGTATTATTTGTCTAGTGTTTTTTGCTTTAATTATTATTACTTCTTGCAAGGAGTCTAATCAAACGGAAGTTGTACCGGTAGTAGAGCAGTCAGCTGTAGAAACGGCTACTGCCAATGCATCACTCACTGCGATACAACTACCTTCTACAGGGAAGTCTCATTTGCCTAGACTAAAGGCAAGTGGCGGTAAATTGCATATGACTTGGGTGGAGCAAGAAGGAGATACGGCAATTTTAAAATATGCTAGTTACGATAGTGCCAAGTGGAGCCAACCTAGAACCATTATATCTGGAGATAATTGGTTTGTAAACTGGGCAGATTTTCCAGCCCTAGGAGTAAATGGTGATTATGTGCTCACTAATATCTTAGAAAAATCTGCAGAGGGCACTTATGATTATAATATAAAGCTTCAATTGTCAAAAGGCGATGCGATTATTAAAGATGATTTCCTACTCAATACAGATGGCGTAGATGCAGAGCACGGTTTTGTATCTATACAAGCGTATGATGGAGGTTTTTATGCTACTTGGCTTGATGGTAGAAACACAAAAAACGAAGACAAGAGTAAAAACCAAATGACGCTCCGCAATGCCTACATAGATTTAGCGGGAAATATAACGCAAGAAACAGAGATAGATAGTCGCGTTTGTGACTGCTGTAATACAGCAACGGCTATTACAAATAATGGACCGGTTGCCGTCTACAGAGATCGCTCAGACACCACACCAGAGATACGAGATATGGCAATCGTGCGATGGGTAGATGGAGCGTGGTCAAAGCCTATGGTTATAGGTAATGATAATTGGGAACTTAACGGTTGCCCTGTAAACGGACCTGCAATAGCAACCAAAGAAGAAAATGTGGTGGTGAGCTGGTTTACTGCAGAGGGTGATGCTCCTAGAGTGCTCACGGCTTTTTCAAATGATAATGGAGCCTCTTTTGGAGGTGCAATCCGTATAGATAACGGAAACGCAATAGGTAGAGTAGATACAGATTTTATGAGTGATGGAAGCGCTCTCATCTCGTGGTTAGAACCAATGGGTGAGAACGTAGTGCTTCAAGTAGCCCGAGTGTATGTAGATGGCACACACGATGCCCCAGTGACAGTAACCAATACCTCTGCCGAACGACAAAGCGGCTTCCCACAACTAGAGGTTGTAGGCGATGTAGTATATGTCGCCTGGACAGATCTTAATGGTGACAACAGCGAGGTCAAGATGGTACGCTTTGAGATAAACTAGTCTAGCTTTCCCAATAACAAAACTTACCCACAACAGTGCCCCTCTTCCAAGAGGGAGTCAGGGAGATGTCCGCAGGAGTGAGTTAACTAGAATTTTCCATACAAACCCTATCCATCAAAATAACGCAACCTACCCATTACAGTGTCCCTCTTTCAAGAGGGAGTCAGGGAGATGTCCGCAAGAGTAAGTAAACAAAAAAATGCCCTGAAATACAGGGCATTTTTTCGTTTTAGTAAGTATTTAGTCTACAACCTAAACTTTCCATTATTAGTCAAGAAAATAGCATTGGTGAAGAATAACTTTCCATTATGCCAGAACGCTCTAAAAAGTGGGTCGTCTACCATATAGATAATGCTCCCGCGCCCCATACGTTCTTCTCCAAAAATAAGAGAGTTACTTAGTTTTCCTTTTGCCGTTTCTCCTGCAAATCCTGCTACATTCTCTACCTCTTCAGGTATCCACGCTACGTTATAACCGCGGTCCAGATATGAGTAGGAGTTGCTTCCTAGCTTTAAACTGTAGTACGTGTCTGGATAGCCAAAAGCCATAGGGTGTGTCGTATCTACTTTAGTCTTAAAGATAGAACCTGTGATAAAGTTTGTGGTACTTGCATTCTCACGATCTGCATATGGAGTTAGGTTTTCTTTCTTGTCACCTTTTTCGGTATCGCTGTTGCTGGTATTTCTTTTTATTGAAAATCCAGATTTTCCAGCAAGGCTTCCTACAGCGTTTGCTAGTGCAATCACTTTACCTCCACCACGCACAAAGTCTTTAACCTTATCAAGGTTACTTTCATTAAGTACGCTTCCGTACCAGCCGCTAGGCATCACCAGTACATCAAATTCATCAAGATTTACACGCCCTAGCTTATCTGCATTTATAGAAGTCACTGGGTACTGTAATGTCTGTTCAAAAAAGTACCACGTAGCTCCATAACTCAATGATGAGGTTGCATCTCCTTTAAGTAATGCAATCTTTGGCGGATTGATAAGCTTCACTTGTGATGACCCAAAGTCTGGTCCAGAGCTTGCAAATGATGTAGAAGTAGCGGTAAGGGTTCTGTTATGCTTTCGCGAAAGCGTACTTAACACCTCATTAAAATCTTCACGTCCCATATTATCACTTTTAGTAATAATTAAAGAACCGCGCTCGTAAGAAACTCCATTATTTACAAAGGGTTGCTCGCTAAAACGTACTCTAATGCCTTCCTTGAGAAGTCCTGCAAGAAACTGTGCATCATCAAGACTACTCCACTTCCCGATGTAGCCTGCTACATTTGTGCTAGTTACGGTTGTGTTTGTTTTAAAAGGGCTAGCAGCAGTTGCTTTTACTAGAGAGGTACTTGCCACGGCATTAAGACCGTAGGCGTGTGGTAAACTCCACGCGGTGATATCATAGGTGAGTGGCGTGCTTAGTTTTGCATCTGGCTCAAAGAGGGCTTTTACCATCTTTCCTTTTGGCTGGTCGGTACTTATCACCATTGCGGTGTCATAGCTCATACTGCCCTGAGCGTTTGAGGTGTAGTTAAAGCCTGTTGCCTTTCCGTTTGAGGCAAAGCCATAGCTTATCTCGTGCTTGTCCATTAGGTCGGCTAGTGCTTTGAGATTATCTACATTACCAGAAAGTACGTAGCTTTTATACTTGAGATTGTTGTTATTAAAGTATGCTTTAAACTCTGAGTTGAGTTTTGCAGCATTTTTTACAGAAATCTCTACGGTAGAGAGTCCTGTGGTTTTGTGATGTGCTACACGATCTACTAGTGTGAGTTCATAACCTCGGTCTGTATGAATACCTAAACCGGCACGACCGTGACCCGCCTGCTCATAGGTCATCCCTATTGCTCCCATAAAGGTAGGGTAGGTGTCACCGTAAGAAGGGTAGAGTAAGTCAAAACTCTCTCTTGTAAAAAACAGCCAACCTTCCTTATCAAAATAGCGCGCGTGATTTGCTCCTATCTGCGTTTGGAAATCTTCTTGCCAGTCTGTGATAATCTCGTGAAAAGGTTCTGCAGCCGGGGCAAAATAGTAAGGATTGTTTATGCCCTGCTCGTGAAAATCTACGTGCACGTGTGGCATCCACTTGTTATATACCTTTAATCGCTGTTGTGACTCTACTTGTGAAGCCCACGCCCAGTCGCGGTTAAGGTCAAAAAGGTAGTGATTAGGTCTTCCTCCTGGCCACGGCTCATCGTGCTCTGCAGCTACCTGTGCTGGGTCGTAAGGTGTAGACGCTACTTGGTTAAACCAGTTTGCATAGCGATCACGCCCATCTGGATTTACGCAAGGATCCATAATGATCACGGCATCTTTTAACCATTCTTTTTTTGACGTAATTAACTCATACAGTGTCACCATAGAAGCCTCTGTAGATGAAGCTTCATTACCGTGCACGTTATAAGAAAGCCAGACTATTGCCTTGTCTGCCGTACCAAAGTTGCCGGTGGCAATACCCGTTTGCTCAAGGTTTGCCTTGCGTATATTTTCTAGATTGCTATGGTTTGCGCTTGTGGTAATAACGGCATATGTAAGAGGTCTACGCTCGTTTGTTTTACCGTATTCTTGATAGGTGACTAGGTCACTATTTTCGGCTACGTGTTCAAAGTAGCGCACCACGTCTGCGTGTCGTGAGAACTGTGTTCCTATCTCATAACCCAGAAATTCTGATGGAGATTGTACTTGAGCGGTAAGTAATGTTGTGAGAAATAAGGCGACAAAAAAGCTGTAGATTCTGAGCATTTGGTTGGTTTTAGCAAAAGCTAAAGCTATAAAAAGAGCTCGCCGCAAATCAGCGTTTTAACGTTTTTTTGGGAAAACTCGCAATTTATCAGAATTATCTTTACTATCTAAACCATAATTTATGCCAACCGACTGTCTGCCGTATCGAGAAACGGGGTATTTTTCTAATCTTATCACAAACTATCTAGATCAAGAAGAAGCACTTAAGCCCTTTTATCACAGATTTCCCACAGCAGATAATCTTATCAAACAGGCAGCAGAGAAGGGAGCGAGTTTTAGCCCGCTTTCGCGAAAGCGTTTATATGATTCCCTCATCGCGCAATATAAAAATACAAACACCTCTGCCGAGACACAGCTCAACCTAGAGCATCTTGCCAGCGAAAATACCTTTACCATCACCACAGGGCACCAGCTCAATTTATTTACGGGGCCGCTTTACTTCTTATATAAAATCATTTCTGTCATTAACCTCTGCAAGGAGCTTAAAGAGAAAAATCCAGACCGCAATTATGTGCCTATTTACTGGATGGCGACAGAAGATCACGATTTTGACGAGATTAACTACTTCAATTTTCAAGGTAAAAAAGTACAGTGGAATCGTGAAGACGGTGGCGCCGTGGGCGAACTCTCAACCGATGGACTGGCTGAGGTACTAGCATTATTCAAAACACAGCTGGGGACTTCAAGAAATGCGGAGTACCTCTCAAAACTTTTTAGTGACGCCTACCTCAATCACGATAACCTGGCAGATGCAACGCGCTATCTGGGCAACGAGCTTTTTGGTGAGTATGGGCTTGTCATTGTAGATGGTAACGACGCGGGGCTTAAAGAATTATTTGCGCCTTATGTACAACGAGAATTGCTAGAGGGCGTGTCGCACGCAAAGGTGACACAGCAAACCGAGCAGCTCACTGCGCTAGGCTACCCAGAACAAGTGCACCCTCGTGAGATTAACTTGTTCTACATCACAAAAGGCATCCGTGAGCGTATTATCAAAGTGGATGATATGTATGTGGTAAATGATACAGATATCCGCTTTCGCGAAAATGAGATACTCGACGAGCTTGCTAAGCACCCAGAACGGTTCTCGCCTAACGCCTTGCTGAGACCACTTTTTCAAGAAGTGATTTTACCGAATCTCTGCTATGTAGGTGGAGGTGGAGAGCTGGCATACTGGTTCCAGCTCAAAACATATTTTGATGAAGTGGGAGTTCCATTTCCAGCGCTATTACTTCGTAACTCGGCACTAATACGTACAGAAAAGCAACGCAAAAAGGCCGAAAGTCTTGGCGTGTCGTTGCCAAATTTATTTCTAAAACAAAACGAACTTATCAACCGAAAGGTGCGTGCCATCTCAAATATAGAGATAGACTTTTCTGCACAACGCAGCTTCTTAAAAGAGCAGTTTAAAGCAATGCACTTACTAGCCGAAGAGACAGATGCTAGTTTTATAGGAGCCGTAAAAGCCCAAGAAATAAAACAACTCAAAGGTTTAGAAAACTTAGAGAGTAGATTGCTGCGCGCACAAAAGCGTAAACTAAGCGATCACGTACAACGCCTAGTAGATTTACAAAACGAAGTATTCCCAATGCAAAGCCTGCAAGAAAGAAATACCAACTTCTCACAGTTTTATCTAGAATTTGGCGAGCAACTCATCCCTGAGTTAGTAAATGCGCTGGAGCCGCTAGGCGGCGAGTTTACGGTGGTTACTTTGTAGGGGGGAGATGAGAGAAGAAGCTATCAAAAAATGCTATTTGAGATTTGGTGTTTTGAATTTCGTCTTTTCATTAATTATTTTACTTGTAGCCAGGGATATAATATTATTAGAGCGTTTTTTTACAATGATAGCTATAAACCTAGGTTACCATATGCTTTATTGGTTTTATGTCAAGTTGTATGATTTTTACATAAAATTGGAGGGTTCTTTTGAAAAAAGCTTTTGGTATTTTGGAATAAAATTTTTTATAGTTTTCGGCTTTGTTTCAAGTTTAATTATTGCATTTACGTTTGTCTATAATTTTTTTATAGTTAAAGATTATGCTACTCTAACTGCTATTTGTGTCCCAATAGGGCTTTTTCTTGGAGTCCTACTTGTGCAGATGAAACTAGAAAAATAATTTTTAATTTTTGATCTTTTTCCCGTTTACAAACTTGATGATCATTGGATTTCCATTATCATTTATGCAAAATTCTTCACCATCTTTCTTTCCGTCTGTATAAGGACATTTATATATTAAAGTAGTATCCTTATGTCTTGTGACTAAAGTCTTTTTAAAATTAGTGTCGTAATAAGTCCTTTCAGTGAATTTACCATCCTCATTAGTTGTATAGCGAATTCTTTCCTTTGGTGCTAGTGGATATTTCTTATAGTAGAAAACATTTTCAGCAAGTCTTCTATGACTTTTATTATAAAATAATTTCCATTCTAGAAGAACACCATTCTTATATATCTCTTCTGCAACAATATGACCATTTCCGTTTTTTCTAAGTTTTTGTGCAACACCAGTAAATAGCTCATCATTATAGCCTTGATATGCAAGATTGTTATCAAAATATATCTCTTTGACAGATAAAGTGTCTTGAGAGAATACATTTTGATAACCTACAATAAGTAGAAAAATAATTATTAAACGTAACTTCATATCTATAAATTCAACTGCCTAATCCCCTCATAAGCCACAATTCCCACGGAATTTGCGAGATTTAAACTTCTGATGTGCTCGCTAAATAATGGGATTTTATAAAGTTGGTCGGGGTGTTTTTCGGTGATTTCTTTTGGGAGGCCTTTAGATTCTTTTCCAAAGACGAGAAATAGGTCTTCTTCAAAAGGAATGTCATAATGTGATTTTGTGCCGTGACTTGAGAGAAAGGCCATTTTCGCGAAAGCGTTCTTCTCAAAAAAATCTTCTATACTATCATAATACTGTACGTCTAGATGCTGCCAGTAGTCAAGACCTGCGCGTTTAAGGCGGGTGTCGTCTATCTCAAAACCAAAGGGTTTTACAAGGTGCAACTTGCAGCCAGAACCGAGGGCAAGCCTACCTATGTTACCTGTGTTGTTTGGGATTTCTGGATTGATGAGTACAATATTGAGCATAATAGCTTGCTTGATGGGATGTATGGTGTATAAATGGTGTGAGATACTAATGTTATCACAAAAACTAAAGCTTGTCACGGGCTAAAACCGCCGTCTACAGTATCTTTACCCAAAAATAGCATTTTGAGAGTAAACTACTTCCCCCAAAAATTGATATATCTTATTGCCATCGTACTTTTTACGGTAGGTAATACACAGACGGCACAGGCACAGGATTTTGAAAAAATTAAAGAGTTTTTTACGTTTCACCCTAACCACAAGGCCGTTGCAAAAGATAGTACTTTATATGCATCTAAGTTTATAGCGGCACCAGTAATGAGCTACAGCCCGGAGACAAATTTTGCCTTTGGGACGGGTGCAAAATATCTATTTAAATTTAACGGTAGTGGGGAGGAGACGCGTGTGTCTAATATGCCTATCACGCTGCAGTACACGCTTAATAGTCAGTTTTTTGTTTATTCTGGATTTGAGATTTTTACAAACCAAGAGAAGTGGGTGATAGAAGGTAATATCCTTTTTCAAAATTACCCAAGACTGTTTTATGGTTTTGGCACAAACTCACCAGAAAGTGCAGAGGAGGAGTATAATTATTACCAGTTGCTAGTGGAGCCTATCTTTTTAAAACAGGCTTTTACACGTTACCTTTTTGTAGGTGCAGGTGTACGATTTAATCACATTTACTCGGTTGATATAGAAGAGGGCGGACTTATAGATCAAACTAGACCTACGGGTTATGATGGGTCTACATCACTAGGTGTTGAAGTAGCTGCACTGTATGATAACAGAAATAATGTGCTTAATGCTCAAAATGGGTGGTACCTCGAGACGACGAGAGGTCAATATTTTGAGGCGCTAGGAGGTACACATAATTTTGATTTGACACGTTTTGATTTAAGACATTATACAAAGCCATTTGCAGATAAAGATGATATTATTGCCTTCCAGATGGTGGGAAGATTTACGCGTGGTGACTTACCGTTTTCTGAGTTTTCTTTTCTTGGAGGTAGTGAGATTATGCGTGGTTATAGAGAAGGTCGTTATGTAGGTAGAGATTTGCTAGCAAGCCAGGTAGAATATAGAAAGACGTTTAAGAACTCTCGTTTTGGTGCTGTATTATTTGCTGGTGGAGGTGATATCTATAATGATGTGAGCGATTTTCAGTTTAAGAACTTAAAACCTACCTATGGAGGTGGTCTTCGTTTTATGATAGATAAGGAAGAGCGTCTCAATCTTCGTTTTGATGTAGGTTTTGGTAGAGGATCTAGTGAGTTTTACTTGGGGATTGCAGAGGCATTTTAATAGCTAGCAGCTAGTGTAATTTGCATCATTTTATTTTTAGAGATAGGAACAAAATTTCTATATTACTCTGAAAATAATCTAGATACGATGCTTAAACCTGTACTCTTTTTTCTTACCATTTTTTTAGTTTGTAGTTGTGCTCAACAACAAGAACCAGAAGTTGCCGTAAATCCAGAAACGTACTGGGGAGAAAATCCTTGGCCAGACATTAGAAAGAAGCGTATCAACCAGCTATTACCGCAAGCACTCAAAACTGCAGAGGTAGATTGCTGGATGACTATTTGTAGAGAAAATAATAATGATCCCATTGCAGATCACATAGGAGGAGAAAATGCTGGAGGCACCGCCGTATTTTTATTCTACAACGACACAACTGGTTTTCACTCTAAAGTGTTCTCACCTTCTGGAGAAGCAACTGCGCTAGATGATCTAGATATACACGAGGAGGTCGTGAGTGTAGAGCGAGGAACCTCTGCTATTGAGCAAGCTTCAGATTTTATCAAAACAAAAGATTTTAAAAGTATTGCCATAAACACATCTTCAAAAAATGTGATGGCAGACGGGCTTACGCATACACAGTATGAAGAAATTGCTACTGCCTTAGGTGACGAAACCTCAAAACTAGTATCCTCTGAGGAGGTTGTCTATGAGTGGTTATCTATAAAGCTACCAGAAGAAGTTGCCATCTTAAGGAAAGCAGCAAAGCTCACTGCCCAGTGGCAGATTGAAGTCTACGAGCAAGTAGTACCTGGCACATCTACAGATGCAGACATTGCAAAATATTTAAAACAAAGAATGACGGAGTATGGCGTGACAGATGGATGGGCACCTGCTCAAAATCCTAATGTAAATTCTGGGCCAGACCGTGGGCACTCGCACGCTACAGATAAAGTAATTATGCCTGGTGATGTGATACAAATAGATTTTGGCATCAAAGTATATGACAGGTGGGTGACAGATATACAGCGATTTGCCTATGTTTTAAATGAAGGAGAGAGCGAGGCTCCAGATGAGATTATGCACTACTGGGAAAGTTCTAAAGCTGGAAATAGGGCAGCACTCGCTGCGATGCAACCTGGGGTAAAAGGAGTAGATGTAGATAGAGCCCAGCGCGTACTTATGGAAAAAGCAGGGTCTGACTATGTGATGTGGAGCACGGGCCACCCAGTAGGCTATGTCGCTCACGAT
Organism: Dokdonia donghaensis DSW-1; assembly: GCF_001653755.1. Lineage (GTDB taxonomy): Bacteria > Bacteroidota > Bacteroidia > Flavobacteriales > Flavobacteriaceae > Dokdonia > Dokdonia donghaensis. The sequence goes on from NZ_CP015125.1 coordinate 1,579,019, forward strand.
GTAGGACCTAACCTAGGAGGTTCTCAAGCATCACACGTGAGACCAGCCTCAGAAAAAGTGATCAAGGAAGGGATGACGTTTGCCTTTGACGGTTTTCACTCTTGGAAACTAGCAAACGGTGGTGTAAAAACAATGTCTGTAGAGGAGATGGCCGTAGTAACAGAAAATGGAGCAGAGTATCTTATCGCTCCACAAGAAGAACTTGTTATTATCTCAAATTAATTTTCTAAGCAAAAAACCAGTAATCTTTAACGGCTTTTTTACCCCAGGCATCGAGTAGTGCTTGTATTTCCTTCTTTCCATCCGGAGAGGAGACTACAATCATAATCTGCGCATTTTCTATAGACGGAACTTCTGTAAAAGATTGCATACGTACACCGTAAATGTCTTTACCTATTTGCTTCTCATTATTTGAAACCCAGTGAAAGGTGTCATTATACGATTGTAAAATTTTAGCCATATCCTTACCATTTCGGCCGGCACCCCAGAGTATGAGTGGTCGTTTTTTATCACGATCTATCTCATAGAAGAAACGCATTTTCATATCAAAATAGCGATTGTCTTTATACTCATCCCACGTGCGTGAGATACGGTTAGAGCGATCACGCCAGTGGTGAAGTATGGCATCTATGCCTATAACTTTGAGCCCGTGCTTATACATACGGAAACACAAATCATAATCTTCTGGATAGATAACAGGGTCAAAAGCACCTACGGCATCAAAATCATCTTTATGAATCATCCAGCAATGTGACGGGATAACACACTCTTTGTAAATCTGCTGGTAGTGTGTGCTTGTTTTCGCCACCTCATTAAGCCAGCGCTCATAGCGTAAAAAACCATCACCTACCTCGCCCTCATCTACAAAGTGCTCTGTACCTCCAGCAATCACGTGCCCTTTTCCATACTTATGCCACTCATCTACGAGAAGCTGAATTTTATAATCTGGCATTTTATCATCAGAGTCCATCCTGTTGAGCAGGGTCCCGCGCACTTCTCTGTATCCACATTGTAATGTGGGGATGAGTTTATAGCCATCACTGTCAAAAACACGAACGCGTGCATCTTGCTTTGCAAATGCCGCAAGAATCTCTGGAGTCTCATCTGTACTGTGATCATTTACAGCAATAAGTTCCCAGTTTTGATACGTCTGGTTTATAATTGAGTTTATACAATCGTGTAGATATGGAGCCGTGTCTTTTACGGCCATTATGATAGATACGAGGGGTTGATTTACTGCCACGATTTTGGAAGGTTTTTTGTGATTTCTATAGGGTCAAAAGTACCACTTTCTCTCGCGCCGTGTTGAGTCACCCATTTTGCGGTTTCTTGTAATCCTTGTGCAAGTGTTGTGGCTGGTTTTGGGCTAAAGATTTCTGTAAATTTTGAGTGGTCTGCATAGGCGTGTACTACTTCCTCGCGCTGTTCAAGGTGGTTGATAGTCACTTCTCTTTCCATAGCAACTCCTACTTCTTTAGCTAGATCATTTACCGTGTTTTCGGTGTCTGCGCCTATGTTAAAGATTTGGTTGTCCGCTTTCGCGAAAGCGTAACTAGCCGCAATATAAGGTGCCACATCATCTATGTAGGTAAAAGCACGGGTTTGATTTCCGTCGCCAAAGATGGTAAGCGGTTCGCCCTTTGATATCTGATTCATAAATATACCCACCACATTTCGATACTTATCTCCGATATTTTGCCCAGGCCCATACACATTGTGCGGGCGAAAGATAATATAGTCTAGCCCAAACATTTTATGTGCATTATCCAGATCCATCTCTATCGCATATTTTGCAATACCATAAGGGTCTTCGGGTTGTGGTTTTTGCAATTCTTTAAGTGGTAATTCTTGAGTTCCATACACCGCAATAGAGCTCGTAAAGATGAACTTCTTTATGTTATTATTAACAGCTGCATTAATGAGGTTGATGCTCCCAATGAGGTTATTCTCGTAGTTGAACTTACGTATAAAATGGCTCAACCCTTCGGCGGCATATGCGGCTAGATGGTAGATGTAATCTATATGATGTTGTGCAAATATTTCATTTATAAGTGTGGTGTCTGTAATGCTTCCTTCTATAAAAATCGCACCTTGAGGAACATTGCTTGTAAAGCCGCCAGAGAGGTCGTCAAGTATGATTACTTGGTGACGTAAAGCTAGTAAATGACGAGCAACGTGGCTTCCTATAAAGCCAGCGCCACCGGTAACTAATGAGGTTATTTGCATACTGCAAACTTAGGAAAAGGAATTGAGAGGTGTGTTGTTACGCTTTCGCGAAAGCGTAAAAAAACCACCTTTTACAGTGGTCTTTATATATTATCTCTTGCTTGCTCTCGCTTGCTTAAAATATTTTACTGGAGGAAATAGCATCCCGAAAGATTCTCCATCATCTTTGCCTAGGTGTTTGTGGTGCATTTTATGTGCTCTTCTTAATGCTTTACCGTACCATCCATTTGCATTGCGAAACAACTTAAATCGCTGATGAATAAAGATGTCGTGCACACCAAAGTAGGCAAGACCATAGGCAAAAATACCTAAGCCTATAGGTAAACCTATCCATACGCCTTCGTACTGCCACAATAGGAAACAGCCTATTGAAACTAACGCGTAAAAGATAAAGAAGAGGTCATTTTTTTCCCACCAAGAGTTGTGTTTTTTATGGTGGTGGTCTTGGTGTAAAGACCATAAAAAGCCGTGCATAACATATTTATGCGTTGCCCAGGCTAGAAATTCCATAATGACAAAAGTCATAACAAAAACGAAGATCCAAAGTAATGTTTGCATTTGTATAGGGGATTCTTTTAAATAAGGTTTAAACGATATTTTACATAGCTACGCGCAAGAAGACTTGCCTTTACGTAGTCTGGTACGCGCACTCTTGTGTTCCTAATTTCGGCAGAGGGAACGCGTTTAAGTTTTGTGAGTAATTTTCTATAATAACGGAAAGCGGTGTACACCCCAAACTTTGCTTCTATAGGCAGTCTATTTATGCCTGCTAGTCCTTTTGTAAAGTCTTCTTCTATCTCTTCGATAATACGCTGTTTAGAGGCTTCATCAAGATTTACAAGATTTGTATTAGGGAAGTAGGTGCGACTTAATCCTTCAAAATCTGCCTTGAGGTCACGTAAAAAGTTTACTTTTTGAAAGGCAGAACCTAAGCTCATAGCGCTGTCTCTAAGGCTTTCGTATTTTTCTTTATCTCCTTTTACAAACACGGTAAGACACATAAGGCCTACTACATCTGCGCTTCCGTAAATGTATTCCTTGTACTCTGCATCTGTGAGATAATCTAGTTTTGTGAGATCAAGGCGCATACTTTTCATAAACGATGCGATATGAGCAGGGTCTATATCATATTTATGCACGGTCTCTTGAAAGGCGTTGAGAATAGGGTTGAGGCTTATTTTATCTGTAAGCGCGTGCTCAAGATCTTCTTCAAAACGCTTGAATAGCGTAGGCTTGTCATAGTCGTGAAAAGAATCTACAATCTCATCTGCAAATCTTACAAAACCATAAATGTTATAAATGTCCTGACGTATACAGGGTGCAAGCATTTTAGTCGCGCTTGCAAATGAGGTGCTATATGATTGAGTTACAACCTTTGCACAGCTTCTCGATACGGTGTCAAATAGAGATTTCATTATTTAATTGATTTGCTTATTAATTGTGATACAAGCTTACCAGATATGAGGGCTGGAGGTACGCCAGGTCCTGGAACCGTTAACTGTCCAGTAAAATACAAATTTTTAACTTTCTTACTCCTTAAATTAGGTCTAAGAAAAGCTGTTTGTTTCAAAGTATTTGCCATTCCATAGGCATTTCCTTTATAGCTGTTATACTCACTTACAAAGTCATCTACACAAAAAGACTTCTTAAATATAATATGATTTCTGAAATTTTGACCAGATAATCGCTCTAGTCTTTCCATTATAATATCAAAATATTGATCACGTAGTGCCTGCGTATCTTCTACTCCAGGAGCTATAGGGATTAAGAAAAACCCATTTTCTTTACCTTCTGGCGCCATTGTCTCATCTGATACCGATGGGAAATTTGCATAAAATAAAGGCTCTTCTGGCCAAGCAAGATCGTCATAAATGGTTCTTGCGTGCTGGTCAAAATCTGTATCAAAGAACAAGTTGTGATGAGCTACGTTATCAAACTTTTTATCAAAACCTACATAAAAGAGTAGTGATGACGGCGCAAATACACGGCTGTCCCAGTACTTCTCTGTGTATTGTCTATACGGTGGATCTAGCAAAGTCTCACTGTGATGATAGTCTGCTCCACTTACGACATAATCTGCAGTAATGGTTTCCCCATTAGCTACAATTCCTTGTACTTTTCCTTGATCTACCAGAATTTTACTGGCACCAGCGCTTGTATGAGTTTTTACTCCTAGTGAGTGCGCAAGCTTAATCATTCCTTTGATGACCTCGTGCATACCACCTTTAGGATGCCAAGTCCCTAAGCCAAAATCTGCATAGTTCATAAAACGATAGAATGCAGGTGTGTTGTTAGGTTTAGCTCCGAGAAACAATACCGGGAATTCTAAAATAGAAACCAGCTTCTCATTTTTAAAAGACTTGCGCACATCATCACTTATAGTTTTAAAAAACTGATTTACGCGTACCGCCGTTTCTGGAGTTACAAGTTCAAAAGGAGAAAGGCCTGGCTTGTTTACTACATCATTAATAGCAATGTCATAGTTGACTCCAGCATTTTTTATAAACTTTTTGAGTTGAGGAGAGCTTCCTGGCTCTATACGCTCAAACTCTGTAGCTATTTTATCTAGCGTATCACCTATGGTTACAACTTCATCTTTAAACCACACGTAATAAGCAGGGTCCAGCTTTTCTAACTGGTAAAAGTCTGAAACCTTCTTATTAAAATCTCCAAAAAACTTTTCAAAGATGTCTGGCATCCAGTACCAGCTAGGGCCCATATCAAATGTAAAGCCTTCTTCTTTAAGTTGTCTGGCACGACCACCTAGGGTTTGATTTTTTTCATAAAGGTGCACCTCGTTACCAGCTTGAGCAAGATAACACGCAGCAGATAAGGATGAAAATCCAGATCCTATAATCACAATCTTTTTAGGCATATGTAGCAGACTTGTTTTTTACAACATTTACAAATTCTCTTATACTCATCATTATATGCACATTTTTAGGAAGGCTAAGCTCGTCTATTTTACTAGTCATAGCTCCTAAAACATATAAATTTAGTTTCTGGTTACCAAAAAGCTCATTAAACTCATCAAAATATGCAGGTATATCTTCAGCCAGAGGCTGTACAGTAAAATACGTTGCAAATGATAGGTTAGGATGATTTGAAGAAAGGTACTTTAAGTTTGATAACATTATGCTCTGCCCTAAGTAAATCACCTTGTAGCCATTTGCAACAAGTTCATAATTTAAAAAGAGTAGACCTAGCTCGTGTATCTCGTTTTCTGGTAAGAAAAGTGCAAATGTTTTATCCTTGAGAGGCGGCACATTAATTTGTGTCTTTTCAATATTTATAAGAATCTTTTGCTTAATAAGGTTAAAGATAAAATGCTCGTGAGATGGGTTTATCGTATCCGTTTGCCATAATAACCCTATCTCTTGTAGTAAGGGTATAAACGTCTCATAAAAAATGGTGACAAATGGCTTATCTTCATTAAGAGCATTATATGTCTTGTGAAATAAGTTTTGATCAAAATTCATCATTGCTATCTTAAATGAATTGATAGCGTGATTTTCATTTGCGGCACTGGTTTCGGTTACTAGCTCTGCCACGAGCGCTGCAATTTCCTTTGTGGAGTGCTTTGCTATTTTAGAAATCTTGAATTTATTCTCTGTAAGAAATACAACATTAAGAAGCTTTTGCAAGTCGCTTAAGGCATACGTTCTAATATTTGTAGAAGTACGCTGTGGCTCAAGAAGACCATACCTTTTCTCCCAGATACGTATGGTATGGGCTTTTATACCACTTAAACTCTCTAAGTCTTTAATGCTAAATTTTGTCTTTACGGCATTTTTCATACTACACTTATTTCTTGTAAAAATAGCGAATTTACTTATTTTGTTTAATCAATTAGTGTTAAGTTTTAAACAAAATATTAAATATGCGATAATTTCTTATGATGTAAGTGTGTAAAAGTTATTTTCGTGATGCTTAAAGTATAGGTGTTTTGGGTTCTATTTGTATAGTTAAGAGTACTTGTATAAAAAAAAGAGCTAACCTTACGATTAACTCTTGTATTGTACCCGGGATGGGACTTGAACCCACACGCAACTAGTGCACACGGCCCTCAACCGTGCCTGTCTACCAATTTCAGCACCCGGGTAGAAAAGCGGCATTTTATCAATGCGGGTGCAAATATAAAAGCTTCTTATGAAACTTGTGTATTAATCCACAGATATTTTAAGGTAGGATAAAACTGTTCTATAAAAAAACCTCTATCGTTAGATAGAGGTTTATGCTTTTAAAGTGACCTGGCTGGGGCTCGAACCCAGGACCCTCTCCTTAAAAGGGAGATGCTCTACCAACTGAGCTACCAGGTCGTTATTTTAACGGGGTGCAAATATAAAATCTTCTTTTGAGATTTTGGGCTTATTATGTAATTATTTTAAGAACGTTTTTTTAGCGGTGACACATAAAAAAAACCTCTATCGTTAGACAGAGGTTTGCACTTATAAGTGACCTGGCTGGGGCTCGAACCCAGGACCCTCTCCTTAAAAGGGAGATGCTCTACCAACTGAGCTACCAGGTCATTGCCTTAATGCGGGTGCAAATATACAGTTAATTAATTCTTACTGCCAAGTGTTTTAATTAAAATTTTCAATCTTTTTTTTAGATTAATATATACTTTTGTTTCTCAACAAGTTCGCTTATGAAAATATATCTAGTAGGTTATATGGGGTCTGGAAAATCAACCATAGGACCGCTACTTGCCGAAGTGCTTTCTTATAAATTTATAGATTTTGATACCTACATTACTCAAAAAGAGGGGATGAGTATCTCTGAGATTTTTAAAAATAAGGGAGAAATATATTTTAGAAAAGCAGAGTCTAGTTACTTACAACAACTTTTAGAAGAAGAATCTGAGCAGGTCGTTGTTGCATTAGGAGGAGGTACCCCTTGTTATGGTACAAATCTCCAGTTGTTAAAGGATAGTGATGCGCAAACGGTATATCTTAATTGGCACTTTAAAACACTTGCTCAACGTTTATGGTCTGCAAAAGAAGAGCGCCCTCTCATCGCTAGTATGCAATCTTATGAAGATCTAGAAGATTATGTTAGAAAGCACTTATTTGAAAGAGGTTTTTATTACAACCAGTCAGATCTAGTTCTAAAAATAGAAGATCAAAGTCCTAAAGACGTTTTAGATAGTATACAGGAGTCTTTATTCTAATACAGCAGTATCATTACCTTTTCTAAAAGTTACTTTTACAGACTCATTGAGAGAAGTACTTAAAGAAATACCTTTAAAGTCTGCTTTAACAGGGTATTTTTTGTGGTTTCTATTTACAAGTACTGCGGTTTTAAATCTCTTGAGCGGTACATCAAGAAAATGCTTTACACCGTATACTAGCGTTGTACCAGAGTTTAGTACATCATCTATAAGTATCACAGATTTATCTTTATATTCCTCTGGTGACATACTGGTTTCTACAGTGCCTAAAGGTTTTTTCTTATTCATAGATACTTTACAAAGCTTGGTTTGTAAAGGTGAGATTTCAGAAAGTACTTTGGCTAGACGTTCTGCAAATTTGTAGCCATTATCTGCTATACCTGCAAGTATGATCTCTTCTTCATTTGCATTACTCTCGTAAATCTGAAACGCTATACGTTTTGTTTTATGCTGTATAGCTGTGTGATCTAGTATTTTTTCCAACTTAACTTTCATACTTGAAATTGCTTATGGTATAAAGATATTTAATATCCTGCTTATTCCTCTTCGTCACTACTAAAAAAGGAATCATTATTATATATATCATCTATATCTCTACGATCTTTTTTAGTAGGTCTACCAGACCCCTTCTTGCGGTAATAGTCTTTTGAATATTTGAGAAGTTCTAATTTTTCTAGATTTTCTTTTGGAGTATGATCTTGTACATACATTCCTACTAGTTTTGCCCCCAGTCTACTTTCTGGTAGGTCTAGAACTTCAAGAATATAGGTGACTTGATTTTTTCGCACAGAGATCTTGTCTGTAGGATACACATCTCGCGATGGTTTTACAGAAGCTCCATTCATTTTTACCTGCCCTTTTTTACAGGCAGCCGTGGCTATAGATCGCGTCTTAAAGTAACGCACACACCATAAATATTTGTCTACTCGCATATAAAAAGCCCTAAAACAGCGTTAATAACTGTAAAGTAATGTGCAAAAATACATCAAAATTGTATCTTGCGCTCCTTAAAATAATATTGATGAAATTAAGAAATTACCTTGGTTTAGTGCTGGTTTTACTAGTTTGTGTAGCTTGTCCTAATAATGATGATGACCTTATAGAGGTTCCCGTAAGAGACCGTGGCGAGCAGTCTATAGAAGATGATGAGTTGCTAGTAGAGTACCTTTCTACTCACTTTTACAATTATGAAGAGTTTGAAAATCCACCTGCAGATTTTGATTATAAAATAGTTTTTGACACTATAGCTGGTGATAATAGTGATAAAACACCATTAATAAACAGACCAGAGCTTAAGAAAAAGCAATATAATAGATTTGATACAGATAACTCACTATATATCTTACAAGTAAGAGAGGGTAGTGGAGTAGAGCCTGTAGCAACTTTTACAGATTCTACCTTAATAGCATATGAGGGTTTCAATCTTTACGGAGAAACTTTTGACGCTACTGTTAACCCTATCTGGCTTAACCTTCCTACCACTATCGACGGTTTTGCAAACGGGTTAGGAACTTCTGTAAATTTATTAAGTACAGTTTCAGAAGATAATAATGTAGGTTTTGGAGGAGCTTCAGGCTTTACAGTAGAGCCAGATGGAACTACTTCTTTTAACCAAGATTATGGAATAGGAGCTGTGTTTGTGCCTTCTGGTCTTGCTTACTTTAATCAGCCTCCGGCAGATATTAGTTTATACGGATCTATAGTGTTTACTTTTTCTGTGTTTGATGTTGTAATTACAGATCACGACGGTGATGGTATTATTACTATAAATGAAGATATAGATAATAATGGATTCCTTTTTGACGAAGCAGATAATCCAGATGGTGACGCCGTACCAGCCTTTAGAGATCCTAATGATGATAATGATGGAGTACTAACTAGGCTTGAAATAGTACTAGACGAAGACGGAAATTTTGTGAGCCTACTAGACACAGATGGAGATGGTATAAATAATCACTTAGACACAGATGATGATGGCGATGGAAGACCTACAATAGACGAAATTATTGTAAATACTCTTACGGGTGAAATCACTTACACAGATACAGATGGAGACGGTACACCAGATTATCTAGACTCAGATAGCTAGTAGACGGTATACCGCTTTCGCGAAAGCGTAATAAAAACCCACATTGTACATCACAATGTGGGTTTTTTAGTTAGATTAAATTTATCACATCCATTTTCGGTGAGACGCTACGGCTAAATTAATTATAGAAAATAGTACAATGGTCATTCTTTAAAAAGCAAAAAACACCCCAGATGAGGTGTTTTATAACAGTTTTTGAAGCGTGTTTTAATTCTTCTTATCAAAAGCGTATGAGAGACTTAAAATCCATTGTGAAGGTCTCGCATCTACTTGAAAACCTGCGCTATTATCTTCAACCTGGGTCTCTGTGATTATGGTGTTGTCTGTAAAGGCTCCTTCGTATCTTAGGTCTATACCTAGCTGGCCTAGGGTAACACCCACGCCTAGTTGATAACCTACTGTAAAAGAGTTTTCTGGATCTTCAAAATCTATGTCTGCCTCTTCAAACCCATTTTCAAGAATATACTGAAAAGATGGCCCCGCTTTTACATTAATAGGACCTATAATATCAAAACCTACAAGAAGGGGAATATCTATTTTTGATAACTCATAATCAAATTTTTCTGAAGATAAGCTCTTGTTCACATACTCGGTGTTGAGCTGTGTGTACAAAATTTCTGGTTGTATAATAAGGCCAGCAAACTTTGCTTTGTAAAAAATACCAGCGTGGTAACCTGTTTTATTTTCTTCATTAAAAGTACTGTTTGCAAATTCTGAGGTAAACTCTAGATCACCTACAGACCCATAGTTAAGTCCTCCTTTTATACCAAAACCTGTACTCTGGCTTAATGCTGTAATACCTGATAAAAGTAGTACGGCGACAATGATTTTTTTCATAATGGATGTTTTATTGATTAATGTAGAGACAATTAAAAAGGCAGTATGTTACAATCATACTGCCTATGTCATATATCAAAAACGTATGGTATACGTTATTATTTTCTTGAAATCACTTTTTCTACTTTCTTAATAATCGCGTTTGTATTAAGGCCATATTTCTCCATAAGTTGTGCTGGAGTTCCACTCTCACCAAAGGTGTCTTCCGTAGCGACATACTCTTGTGGTACTGGATGCGTAAGTGATAGCTCTCTAGCAACACTCTCACCTAGACCTCCTAGAAAGTTATGCTCCTCTGCAGTCACGACACATCCAGTCTTTTTTACAGACTTAATAATTGCCTCTGCATCTAGTGGTTTTATGGTGTGTATGTTTATTACATCTGCCGTGATTCCTTTCTCGTTAAGGACTTTGCAAGCCTCTAGCGCTTCCCATACTAGGTGACCAGTTGCAACAATTGTCACATCATTACCTTCTTGTAATTGTACGGCTTTACCTATTTCAAATGTTTGATCTGCTGGAGTAAAATTAGGTACTACCGGACGGCCAAAACGTAAATAAACCGGACCTACGTGGTCTGCAAGGGCTATTGTAGCGGCTTTGGTCTGGTTATAGTCACAGGTGTTTATTACTGTCATACCTGGTAACATTTTCATAAGACCTATGTCTTCTAGTATTTGGTGTGTTGCACCATCTTCACCTAGCGTAAGACCCGCGTGAGATGCACAAATCTTTACATTTTTACCGGAGTAGGCTATAGACTGTCTTATCTGGTCGTAAACACGACCTGTAGAGAAGTTTGCAAAAGTACCTGTAAAAGGTATTTTACCTCCTATGGTAAGGCCTGCGGCGATACCCATCATATTTGCCTCTGCGATTCCTATTTGGAAAAAGCGCTCAGGATTTTCATCTATGAAGGTTTGGATTTTTAAAGATCCTATAAGGTCTGCACAAAGAGAAACCACATTTGGGTTTGTTCTACCTAGTTCTGTCATTCCTGCGCCAAAACCTGATCTTGTGTCTTTACTGCCTGTATTTTCGTATGTTTTCATTGTAAAAGTTTTTGGTACGCTTTCGCGAAAGCGTAATAAGAAAAGGTTTAGTAATCGCCTAGTGTTTCTGGATTTTGATCTAGTGCACTAGCGAGTTGCTCATCATTAGGAGCTTTACCGTGCCAGGCGTGAGTGCCCATCATAAAGTCTACACCGTTACCCATAACTGTGTGTAATAACACACAGACAGGTTTACCTTGACCAGACGCGGCTTTTGCCTCGTTCATTCCAGATACAATGGCCTGAATGTCATTTCCTTTTTCTATATCTAAAACAATCCACCCAAAGGCTTCAAACTTTGCACGCACACTTCCTAAATCAAGTACGTGGTCTGTGCTACCGTCTATTTGCTGGCCATTAAGGTCTACTGTGGCAATAAGGTTGTCCACCTTTTTTGCAGAGGCATACATAATTGCCTCCCAGTTTTGTCCTTCTTGTAACTCTCCATCGCCCATAAGTGCATAGATGGTGTGGTTATCTTTGTTTAGTTTTTTTGCTTGAGCAGCACCTACGGCAACGCTTAGTCCTTGACCTAAAGATCCAGAGGCTATACGCACTCCTGGTAGCCCTTCGTGTGTAGTAGGGTGACCTTGTAAACGTGAGTCTAGCAATCTAAAAGTGTTAAGTTCTTCTACCGGAAAATATCCAGAACGAGCTAGTACGCTATAAAAAACTGGAGAGATGTGACCGTTTGATAAGAAAAAGAGATCTTCTCCTATACCGTCCATATCAAATCCTTCTTTACGTTCCATTAGTTCTTGATAGAGAACCGAAATAAATTCTGCACATCCTAAGGATCCTCCAGGGTGACCTGAACTTACTTTGTGTACTTGTCGTACAATGTCTCTGCGCACTTGTGTTACAAATGCTTCTAGCTTCTTAATATCTGCCATCTTGGGTAAATTTTATCACGTAAAAATAAGCATATAAAAAAGTCCTACCATCTAGATTGCTCAAGATTGTAGGACTTCTTTGATTTTTACGAATTATTTAAAATAAATTGCTTTATGCAATTACATCCATATTTTCTGAAAGTGTACCTATAAATTTTGTGATAGGTCCCTTTACCATCATAGCCATCATTGCATTAAATTCTCCTTGAAAAAGGAGTTGTACCTCTGTTTTTGAGGCTTCTAGTTCTTTAATATCTGCAGTGAGCTCAAAAGGAATTTTGTCACTGGCAGCGCCTAGTACTACTTTACTGTGTGGTATACCTTCTTTAAGATCTAATACAATCTCTGGCATTCCTTTAAGACCAAATAAGAAACGGGTATCGCTTATTTTTTCAAATTTGGTGTTTTCTGGCATTAATTTTTCAAAATTCTCAATGTTCATCAAGAAACTGTACACCTCTTCTTGAGATTTATCTAAAGTTTTTACTGGGCTCTCTAAGTTCATTTAGCTTTTTTTAATATGTATAATTATCCCCAGTTTGCTGGGTCTTTACGCCAGTTTTCTAAGGTTTCTTGCTGCGCTTCTGTTATGAAGTTTGTATCGCGAGCTTGTAATAATAGGTGCGAGTAATCACTTAAAGTATTAAGTGCAACGCCAGCTTCTTCAAAATTTGTAGCTGCTGTGTCAAACCCATAAGTAAATATGGCTAGCATCCCTTTTACATTCATATCAGAGTTTTTTAGCGCTTCTACTGCCATAAGGCTACTCTTACCGGTGCTTATGAGATCTTCTATTACCACTACATTACTGTTAGGCTCTAGGTGACCTTCTATTTGATTTTTACGTCCGTGCTTTTTGGGCTCAGGGCGTACATAAGCGAAAGGTACATTAAGATAATCTGCAACAAGCATACCAATGCCTATCGCTCCCGTAGCAACGCCGACTATCGCATCTGGCTTACCGTAGATAGACTCTACTTGTTTTGCCATCTCTTGATGTATGTAGTTACGTATTGCTGGGTAAGACAGTGTGATACGGTTATCGCAATAAATGGGAGATTTCCAACCAGAAGCCCACGTAAAAGGAGTTTGCGGTTGTAGTTTTATTGCATTAATTTGCAAAAGCAATTCGGCAGTTTTTTTTGCCGTTTCTTTGTCTAAAATCATATTGCAAATGTATAAAGTTTTTGTCAATGATATTCCTATTATTCTATCTACCGAAAAGGTAATAGGTAAACAGTATAAGACGATTCCGATTAAGACGGTTAAGATTAAAAAATTAATCAAAAAACTATACAAGGGAGAACAGCTATACATCAATCTATATCACCCTAAAGAAGAAAAGCTTCTTAAACATTTACGCAAGAAGCTTAAGCTCGTCATAGCGGGTGGTGGGCTTGTTTATAATGACAAAAAGGAAATTCTTTTTATACACCGCAACGGCAGGTGGGACCTCCCTAAAGGAAAGATAGAAAAGAAAGAGGGCATAGAAGAATGCGCTCTGAGAGAAGTAGAGGAGGAGACCGGAGTAAAAGGACTTACTATTAAGAGACCGCTTGAGATTACTTATCACGTTTTTAAACGCAACGGTAAATTTAGACTTAAAGAGACTTTCTGGTTTGAGATGCATACAAGCTCTACAGAGGCTCTTGTGCCGCAAACTAAAGAGGGTATAAAAAAAGCAAAGTGGCTCAACTTTGAAAAGGCACAAAAAGCGCTTGATAAATCTTACGAAAATATCAAGCTCATCTTCCCGAGTACATATCTAGTTAAGCATCCTAACGATAGGGTAGCGTAGGTGCGCTTTCTCATAGTTAGGTGATTTTTTATGAAGCCAGTCTAGCTGGGCATACCAGTTTTCGGCAAATTGCGGTTCTAGTGATTTTTTGAGGTTAAATTCAATTTGTAATTGTGGGTTACGTTTAAGTACTTCGAGTGCTTTGTCTTCCCATACGTATGGTGAGAATCCTTCCTTTTGTTGCAATATGGTGTCAAAAAAGTTCCAGTTAAAGAAACTGTCTGTAGCCTCCGGCTCGAGGGTTTCTAGCAAGTAGCGTATTCCATCTTGATCTGTAGGCACGAGATAGCCACCCTTTGCCACAGTTACTTCTTGGCTCGTAGTTTTTACAGCTGTGTTGTAGTGTAAATAATGACCCTCGTAAGCACTCTTGCGAGTGTCATAGGTATCTATGTGGTATACTTCTCCAGTAAACGTAGTATCTCTTTTAAGCTGTTTGAACTTAATGTTGTTGTCTTTGAGAATAAGAGCAATGTCCCGGTAGCCTCTAGGTATGACATATGCCTTAGGTACACGTACTTCCTTAGTAGGTTTAAAGTAATCGTAGTAGGTTACTTCTTTGGTAAAAGGCTTTGTTCTATCATATTTGAGGCGTTCTTTTCCTGTGATTTTACTTGGTATCATTTCTCCCTCGTAGCCTAAAAATTCTAAGGTTGTGGTTTTTGTTGTGTCTAGAGCAAATTGTACGGGATAAGTTTCCGCTTTCGCGAAAGCGTTAAAAGCCTCTGCACGTATTTTTTTAATCTGATCTCCGTTTTGAGCAGTGAGTTTTAATACACTTTTCATTAACTCATATGTACCTTCTACACGTGGTTTATAAGGCTTGAGCATATGTGTCTCTACCATAAGCCCTATGGTGTTCCATAGTGATGTAAAGCCCGTTGAGTAACGAGGGTAGTCCATAAACTGGCTAAAACCTTTTTCTGGAACACTATTAAAAACGTTTACATAAGGAGTGATTTCCCAGTCTTTACTCTTAAGATCTTCTTCAAGCATAGGCTGGAAAGTGTCGTGCACGTAGTTACCTAAAGCACCGCCTAGCTTATTGTGTTGTGTAAAAAGATGGGTAAGGGTGTACTGATAGTCTGCGCCATTACTCACGTGATTATCTATAAAAACGTCTGGAGATATCATATGATAGATTTCTGCAAAGGCTTGTGCGTTTTTTGTATCACGTTTTATAAAATCGCGGTTGAGGTCGTAGTTTCTTGCATTACCTCTAAAACCATATTCTTTTGGCCCATTTTGATTTGTACGTGATGTACTGTTACGATTAAGAGCACCTCCTATATTGTATATGGCGATGGCACTTACCCAAGTGTCTTTTGGCGCTTCTATCTTGCCTTGTGCGAGGTCACGCATAAGCATCATTGTTGCATCTATCCCGTCTGACTCTCCCGGGTGTATGCCATTATTTATGAGAATACGGCGCACATCTATATCATCAGAAAACTCACTATCAAAACTACGATTAGGATTAAAGGTGATTAGGGTGAGGGGCTTACCTGCATCTGTCATTCCTACTTCGTAGGTTTTTATAGATCTGTATGCCTTGTCAAGATCTTGATAAAATGTAATCACCTCATCATAAGTAGGTGTTTCTGTACCACCGCTTTTTTCAAAGAGGGTTGTAAAGTCTGTATTATCTGGGTTGTCTTTGTGCTCTCCACAACTTAAACTAAGGATAGAGATGGCGATGAGTACGATAACTTTTTTCATAGGGTGGTTGGATTGTGCTGTGAAGATACAAATTGAAAAAAAAAGGCCCCATCTTCTTTTTAAAAATGAGGCCTAAAGCAGGGAGATTGGTTAGTTGTTATTTTTTTACAACTCTTTTTACAAGTTGTGTTTGCCCTGCCGTTATGTGCATAAAATATACTCCAGCTTCATAATATCTAAGTGATATGTTTGTGTTTATACCGCTACTAGATAATTCTATACGCTCAACAATACGACCTCTTATATCTGTTATAACCATATAATCTAGTGGAGTATTACTCAAGTTCTTGAGAGTAATGTCTCCTCGCGTAGGGTTAGGGAAGAGTATGATGTCGCTTTCGCGTAAGCTTAAATCATCTACACTTAGCGGGTTGTTAGTCACTGTGATTGTAAACTCACAGGTAACCATATTTCCATCTTCATCAAAACCTGTAAGCGTTACCGGAACCTCTTGAGGAGCATCTATGATCGTGCCAGCAACAGGTTGTTGAGAGACGTTTGTAAAGGTGCCACCACCACAGTTATCTGTAAGTGATTCTATGTAGTTTTCTATCTCATAAAGGTCAAAGAGATCTGCCTCTACGGTAAAATCTTCTTGACAAGAGATGAGTCCAAAATCATCTGCATCTACAAGAACAGTCGCTTCACAAGTGGCAGTGTTTCCGTTTTGATCTGTAACGGTGAGTGTCACGATATTTTCTCCCACATCTGCACAACCAAATTCTGTTATGTCTAGACTGAGTGTTACCTCTCCACCACAGTTGTCTGTACTACCATTGTCTATCATATCTGGTGTTATACTAGCTGTACCAGTATCTTCATCAAGTATAACAACAATGCTTTGACAGATTGCCGTAGGTGGGGCTTCATCTACTACAGTGACATTTACTGTACAAGTGGCTACATTACCTTTTGCATCTGTAACGGTAATATTTACAACATTCTCGCCTAGATGAGAACAATCAAAAGTGTCTACGTCAAACTCAATATCTGAAGTAGGCGTACAGTTATCAGGAACTCCTAGAAGATCGTCATTTGGATCTGCAAAGCTTATCTCAAATCTTAATAGTTGACCAACGTCACCTTGCGTATTATCACAGACAGACAGACTCCAGTTTCCGTTTATTTGTTCACCAGCAAAGGTATCTGCAAAGGTTCCTCCTTCTGGAGAATAAATTCCGTTTACTGGACCCGCCACCATTGTGATATCTTCTCCATCATCATCAAAGGTTGCATTTTCATAACCCTGTGCGTTGCCGCCATTACCTGCAGAGAGTACGAGCTCTGTACCTTGTGGTGATGTAAGCGTTAAGCCTAGGTCACCTACAAAAGAGTGATCCAGATCTACAATGACCGTAGCAATGCGATAGGCGTCACCTATAGTGCCCTCAAGATCTACTGCTGCTGTAGATGTGGTAGGTCCTCCGGCACAATTTGTACCTCCTGTGGCTGTCATCGGGATACTTTCTGGCACTCCGTCACCAGTAAAAGGAATACCCTGTACAGGTACCAGGTTACCTATTACATCTTCTGGAGTAAGAATTGCGAGACCATTTTCATCTAGTGAGATGGTTGCATCCATACATTCTGGTGTGGGTGCAGTAACATCTATTACTGTCACAATCGCTTCACAAGTAGCCGTATTACCAGCATTATCTGTAGCAGTAACTATTACCACATTTGGACCTGTGTTTGCACAGCCAAATTCTGATATGTCTAATTCTAAATTATCTATAAGACAAGTAGATGATGTATCTGCAAGTACATCTTCTGGTGCAATGGTAACCATACCATCCTCATCAAGCTCAACAGTGATATCTTGACAAGTGATTTGCGGTATAACACTACTTGTAACCGTTACAATAGCCTCGCAACTTGCTATATTTCCATTCTCATCTGTAGCCGTGAGGGTAACCACGTTTTCTCCAAGATTTTCACACGTAAATGAATCAATATCTATACTTAAAGTTACTGGCGTACAGTTATCACTTGTGCCACCATCAATATCTTCTGGAGTTATGGTTGCCATTCCATTTTCATCAAGGGCTATCTCAATATTTTGACAAAACATTCTAGGTGCTAGATCATCTATAATTGTGATAGTAAAAGAACAAGTATCTAGGTTACCATTACCATCTTCTACAGTAAAGGTGTTAGTAGTGGTACCTACGGGGAATGGGTTACCGCTTGCAAAACCAGCAGTTTGTGTAACGGTACCACCGCCAACACAGTTCTCATTTGTAAATGGTCCTTCATAAGAAATAATTGCCCCACAACCCGATGCCGCATCAGAAAATACAATTTCTGCAAAACCTGTGTTTCCATCTCCATAATTAGATAGTACTTCCATACGGATTGTAGTTGCCGTAATAGGGGTAAATGTAAATATCTCTGGTGCGCTCGGTGCGTTTTCTTCCGCTTGCGCGAAAACTGCAGGCGCTCCCTCTACATCTATAAACGTACTACCATCTATACTATAAGAAATCAAAACATCTCTTATACCTGAAGTTCCATCCGGTCCTGGACCACCACCATTTTGATTCCAGAAAGAGAATCCGCTCACGGTTGTCTCTGCTCCCAAATCAAAATCAATTGTACCAGTACTTCCTTCTCCTATCCAAGAATTTTCTGGAGTAGAAGGAGCGTGATCTGTAGTAAGGCTAGGAGAGGTGTTTAACCCCGTTCCGTCTATTGCATTTGAAAGTGTACTGCCAAAGGCGCTATTATATGTTGTAGTAGCTCCCGTAGGTACAATAGGGTTAGAAATTTCAGATAGATTAATAACTAAATCTTCTGGACAGGTAATTTCTATCGGTTGGTTGTTAACTACTGTTATTACAGCTTCACAAGTAGCAGTGAGACCTTGCTCATCTATTACTGTTAGAATAACAGTGTTTTCACCTAAGTTATCACAAGTAAACTCAAACACATTTAGTTCATATGTTAGTTCGCCACAAACAGCAGTACTGCCTCCATCTACTTGTACTGGGTCTATGGTGATCATTCCTTCTTCATCTAGTTCTACAGTAATATTTTGACATATTGCTGTAGGTGTTATGTTGGTTTCGACAGTAATAATAGTTTCACAAGTCGAACTATTTCCATTTGCATCTGTTACGGTAAGCACTACTGTGTTTTCCCCTAGTTGCTCACAAGTAAATGTGTCAATATCTATAGCGGTAGTAATATCACCACAGTTATCAGAACTTCCATTGTCTATATCATCTGCGGTAATGGTTGCGATACCATTTTCATCAAGCACGACAGTTATAGGTGCACAAACGGCTCTAGGTGCTACATCATCTATGAGTGTAATTGTAAATGAGCAAGTCACCTCGTTACCGTTAGTGTCAGTTGCTATAAACGTATTTGTAGTGGTTCCTAGCGGGAACGGACTACCACTTTCAAAACCAGCTGTTTGTTCTAAAGTACCGCCACCCAGACAATCAAGATTTTCAAAAGGACCATCGTAGTTTACAATAGCGCCACATCCATCTGTTACATCTGCAAAAGCGACCTCTGCTATTCCCGTATTACCATCGCCATAATTGCTTTGTACATCAAAGCGTATGTAGCGAGCTGCCACCTGAGTAAATGTAAATACCTCTGGACCTACAGGTTCTGAAGTAGTAACCTGAGCAAATACTGTAGGCGCTTCAGGAAGTACTGTATATGTCACGTTATTTAACGAGTAGAGTATAGTTACATCTTGAATACCAGAAGACCCTTCTGCTCCAGGACCTCCACCGTTTAAATTCCATAGAGAGAATCCATTTATAATGGTTTCTTGTCCAAGATCAAAATCTATACTACCGCTCGATCCAGTACCTATAAAAGCATTACTAGGCGTCGAGGCTTCGTGATTTGCCATTAGGCTAGGAGACATCTCAAGACCACTGCCGTTAAAGGCCTTTGCTAGCTCACTGCCAAATGCAGGGCTAAATGATGTCGTGCCATTAGAAACTTCTACAGGCATCAATACCTCAGAAAGATTAAAGACAATATCTTCTGGACACTCTATACTAAGCGGCTGTGTATTCTCTACAGTCACAATAGCTTCACAAGTCGTAAACTCGCCACTAGGACTCGTTGCAGTAAGTATTACTATATTTTCACCTAGTTGCTCACAAGTAAAGGTGTCTTGATCTAGTGTAAGCTCAAAAGTGCCACAGTTTGAGAAGCTACCTCCATCTACTTGCTCTGAGGTGATGGTTACCATTCCGTCTTCATCGAGTTGTACGGTAAGGTCCATACATACAGCAGTAGGAGGACTGTCACTTATAACAGTAACGATAGCCTCACAAGTAGCGGTAAGACCATTACTATCAGTAACGGTAAGTGTCACTGTATTTTCTCCTACATTATCGCAAGTAAAAGTATCTGTATCTATTGATAATGTAATATCACCACAGTTATCTGTACTGCCTCCATCTATATCTTCTGGTGTAATGCTGGCCGTACCATCTTCACCTATCTCTATAGTAATGGCTTGGCAAACAGCTCTTGGAGCCACATCATCTATAATGGTAATGTCAAAAGAACACGTTTGTACATTTCCGGTGCCGTCAGTCACTTCAAAGGTATTTGTAGTTGTTCCTAACGGGAACGGGCTTCCACTTGCAAAACCTTCGGTTTGTACAAGATTTCCACCTCCGGCACAAAGCGCATTTGTAAACGGTCCTTCATAAGTGACAATTGCTCCGCAGCCTGACGGAGTGTCGGCAAAGACTATTTCCGCGAAAGCGGTATTACCATCTCCATAATTACTCATCACCTCCATACGAATCACGGTAGCAGCAATTTGATCAAACGTAAATAGCTCTGGCGCAGATGACTCACTTGTCGTTACCTGAGCAAACGTAGTAGGAGCACCCGGGATAGCAGTAAAAGTTGTGCCATCTGTAGAGTAGAGCATTGTTACCTCTTGTATACCAGAAGTGCCATTTGCACCAGGACCACCGCCATTTTGATTCCAGAAAGAGAAGCCACTTATAAGAGTCTCTCCCCCAAGGTTAAAATCAATTGTACCAGAAGTTCCTGCTCCTATAAAAGAATTACTAGGCGTGGTAGCCTCGTGGTTTGCTGTGGTGCTAGGTGTGGTACTTAACCCCGTTCCATTTGTAGCATTTGCTATATCACTACCAAAGGCAGGACTAAAGCTCGTTGTTGTACTACTTATGGTGACAGGCTCTAGTACTTCAGATAAGTTTAGAATGAGGTCTTCTGGACACGTAATAGTTACTGGCTCGTTATTAACTACAGTTACAATAGCCTCGCACGTTGAGGTATTGCCTTGAGGATCTCTCACTGTAAGTACAACAGTGTTTTCGCCTAGATTCTCACAGGTAAACTCTGTGATATCTGCTTCATAGGTAAGTGGTCCACATACAAAGGTGCTTCCTCCATCTAGTAAGGCAGGGTCTAATATGCCTACACCGGTAGCATCAAGTTCTAGTGTGATGTTTTGACAAACTGCAACTGGTATATTTGGATTTTCAATAGTCACAATTGCTTCACAAGTAGAGATTAATCCATTACTGTCTGTAACGGTTAGGGTTACTATATTCTCTCCTACATTCTCACAGCCAAATTTATCTATGTCTATAGCAATGCTCACATCACCACAATTATCTGTACTACCTCCATCTACATCTGCCGCCTCTATAGTTGCAGAGCCTGTTTCATCTAGCTGTATCGTGATATCTTGACACACTGCTCTTGGCGCTACATCATCTATCACCGTAATATCAAAAGAACAGCTCAGAGTGGTGCCATTTGTATCAGTTACCTCAAAGGTATTTGTGGTTGTACCTAGTGGAAAAATACTACCACTGGCAAAACCTACTGTCTGTACAAGCTCTCCACCACCTAGACAATCTACATTTGTAAAAGGACCTTCATATACAATTGCTGCCCCGCAACCTACCGTGGTGTCTGCAAAAGCAATTTCTGCAAATCCAGTATTGCCATCACCATAATTACTTAATACTTCAAAGCGTATAACAGTAGCAGCTATTTGTGTAAAGCTAAATGTCTCTGGAGCTACATCTTGTGATGATAACGCTTGCGCGAAAACTGCCGGCGCTCCATCTACCGCAATAAAGTTTGTCCCATCTACCGAATAAGAGATACTTACATCTTGAATTCCAGAAGAGCCATTTGCACCTGGACCACCGCCGTTAAGATTCCAAAAAGAGAAACCAGTTATTGTCCTTTCGGTGCCGAGATCAAAATCTATAGTTCCCGTTGTGCCCGCTCCTATAAAGGCATTGTCTGTTGTAGTTCCATCGTGAGTGGCAGTAAGACTTGGTGAGGTTGCAAGACCAACACCGTTAATAGTATTCTGTATACTACTACCAAAGGCTGAATTAAAACTTGTCGTTACATTAGTAGGTATAACTGGCTCTAGCACTTCAGAAAGATTGATAATCATATCTTCCGGACAGGTTAAATCAAGTGGTTCATTATTTTCTACAGTAACGATTGCTTCACAAGTAGTGCTATTTCCAGAGGCATCTGTGGCAGTGAGTATCACTGTATTTTCTCCTAAGTTGTCACAGGTAAAGGTTGTTATATCTGTACTAAGTGTAAATGATCCACAAGTGGCAAAGCTTCCATCATCTATTTGATCAGGAGTCAGGGTTGCTGTGCCATCAGCATCTAGTAGTAGTGTGATATCTTGACAAACAGCAGTAGGAGCAACGCTCCCTACAATAGTTACAATAGCTTCACAAGAAGATGATAGGCCGTTACTATCTGTAACTGTTAAGGTAACTATATTGTCTCCTACATTATCGCAGGTAAATGTATCTGTGTCTATTGACAATGTAATGTCACCACAGTTATCTGTACTGCCTCCGTCTATATCTTCAGGAGTAATTGCTATAGAACCCGTTTCGTCTACTTCTAAGGTTATGTTTTGGCATACAGCTCTTGGCGCAACATCGTCTATTATAGTGATATCAAAAGAGCACGTTTGTACGTTTCCTGCGCCGTCTGTTACTTCAAAAGTATTTGTGGTTGTTCCTAGCGGAAATGGACTTCCACTCGCAAAACCTTCGGTTTGTACAAGTTCACCACCTCCAGCACAAAGCGCATTTGTAAATGGTCCTTCGTAGGTGACAATTGCTCCGCAGCCTGACGATAAATCGGCAAAGACTATTTCCGCGAAAGCGGTATTACTATCTCCATAATTACTCGTCACTTCCATACGTATTACCGTAGCCGCTATCTGATCAAAAGTAAAAATCTCTGGTGCCGAAAAGTCATTATCTGTGACTTGTGCAAAAATGGATGGAGCACCTGGTATAGGGATAAAGTTTGTTCCATCTGTGCTATAAGAAAAAACAACATTTTGAACACCAGAAGAACCATTTGCACCGGGACCACCACCATTTTGATTCCAAAATGATAGTCCGCTTACAAGAGTTTCACTGCCAAAGTTAAAATCTAATGTTCCAGTAGTACCGGTTCCTATAAAAGAGTTGCTCGGAGTTGTAGGCTCGTGTGTAGCTGTAGTACTTGACGAGACGGTGAGCCCTGCGCCGTTTGTAGCATTTGAAAGTTCACTACCAAAAGCAGCCGTAAAAGTTGTAGTAGTACTTGTAATCGCTATAGGTTCTAATGCCTCAGAAAGATTAAGAATAATATCATCTGGGCAAGTTATGGTTACCGGTTCATTATTTACTACGGTAACTATCGCCTCACAGGTTGAGGTATTCCCTTGAGGATCTGTAATCGTAAGAACGACGGTGTTTTCACCTAAGTTTTCGCAGGTGAATTCTGTTACATCTGCTTCATAAGTAAGCGGCCCACAAACAAAAGTGCTTCCTCCATCTAGTAGTACAGGATCTAAAATTGCTATGCCCGTAGCATCTAGTTCTACAGTTATATTTTGACAGATAGCCTCTGGTGTATTTAGATTTTCTACTGTTACAATTGCCTCACAAAAGGAGGTGTTTCCATTACCATCAGTTGCAGTGAGGGTTACTATATTTTCGCCCACGTTTACACAACCAAATTTGTCTATATCTATAGACAATGTAACATCTGTACAGTTGTCTGCAGTACCTCCATCTATATCTGCGGCAAGTATAGAAGCACTGCCCGTTTCATCTAGTTGTATAGTAATATCCTGACATACCACATCTGGAGCAACATCATCTGTTATCGTCACATCAAAAGAGCAAGTGATGATATTACCAGCACCATCATCTACTTCAAAAGTATTGGTAGTAGTACCCAGTGGAAATGCACTTCCAGATTCAAACCCAGCGGTTTGAGTAAGTGTGCTTCCTGGGAAACATTCTTGATTTGTAAACGGACCTTCATAAGTAATCACTGCGCCACATCCCGAGGTAGTGTCTGAGAAAGCAATTTCGGCAAACGCAGCATTTCCATCTCCATAATTAGATTGTACTTCAATGCGTATGGTCGACGCCATTACTGGTGTCCAAGTAAATATTTCTGGTGCGGCAGCGGTATTTGGTATCACTTGCGTGAAAGAAGTAGGCGCCCCAGGAATAGGTGTAAAGTCTGTTCCGTTTGTTGATGATGAGATAATTACATTTTGAATACCCGAAGTTCCATCTGCCCCTGGACCTCCGCCATTTTGATTCCAAAAGGCAAGTCCAGAAACGGTTGTCACACCACCTAGAGAAAAATCTATGGTTCCAGTCGTTCCTTCACCTATCCACGAGTTGGTATTACTTGATGGTGCGTGCTCACTTTCTAAAGATGGGAAAGCATCAAGCCCTGTACCGTCAAAGGTGTTATTGAGACTTGTACCAAATGCCGTAGTAAAACTAGTAGAAGCCGAGTTAGGAATGATAGGCGTAGCGACTTCAGATAGATTGATGTTTATATCTGCCGGACAAGTAATTACGAGCGGCTCATTATTTTCTACGGTAACAATTGCGGTACAGGTATCTGTATTTCCAGAAGCATCTGTCACGGTAAGCGTTACAGTGTTATCCCCCAGATTCTCACAGGTAAATTCTTGAACATCTAGCGATAATTCTACGGCAGTACCACACGTAGATCCTGAGCCATTATCAATGTCTGCAGGGGTGATACTTGCCATACCATCCACAAGCTGGATAGTGATATCTTGACAAACGGCCACCGGTAGTTCATTAGAGGTAACCGTAACAATCGCCTCACAAGAAGCGCTGTTTCCATTTACATCTGTTGCTGTAAGCGTCACAGTAACTGGCGTACCTACATCTGCACAAGTAAATGTATCTTGATCAATACTCAAGGTTACATCTCCACAATTATCTGTAGTGCCATTATCAATATCGGCAGCTGTGATTACAAAGTTTCCTGTCTCATCAAGTACCACTTCGATATCCTGACATACCACATCTGGTGCAACATCATCTGTTATTGTCACATCAAAAGAGCAGGTAATGATATTACCAGCACCATCATCTACCTCAAAAGTATTGGTAGTAGTACCCAGTGGGAATGCACTTCCAGATGAAAATCCAGCGGTTTGAGTAAGAGTGCTTCCAGGAAAACATTCTTGATTTGTAAACGGTCCTTCATAAGTAATCACTGCGCCACATCCTGAGGTGGTGTCTGAGAAAGCAATTTCTGCAAAGGCAGTATTTCCATCTCCATAATTAGATTGTACTTCAATACGTATGGTTGACGCCATTACTGGTGTCCAGTTAAATATTTCTGGTGCGGCAGCAGTATTTGGTATCACTTGCGTGAAAGAAGTAGGCGCCCCAGGAATAGGTGTAAAATCTGTTCCATTTGTTGATGATGAGATAATCACATTTTGAATACCCGAAGTTCCATCTGCACCTGGACCTCCACCATTTTGATTCCAAAAGGCAAGTCCAGAAACGGTTGTCACAGCGCCCAAAGAAAAATCTATAGTTCCGGTAGTTCCTTCACCTATCCACGAGTTGGTATTACTTGATGGTGCGTGCTCACTTTCTAAAGATGGGAACGTATCAAGGCCAGTACCGTCAAAGGTGTTATTGAGACTTGTACCAAATGCCGTCGTAAAACTAGTAGAAGCCGAGTTAGGAATGATAGGCGTAGCGACTTCAGATAAGTTAATGTTTATATCTGCCGGACAAGTAATTACGAGCGGCTCATTATTTTCTACGGTAACAATTGCGGTACAGGTATCTGTATTTCCAGAAGCATCTGTCACGGTAAGCGTTACAGTGTTGTCTCCCAGATTCTCACAGGTAAATTCTTGAACATCTAGCGATAATTCTACGGCAGTACCACACGTAGATCCTGAGCCATTATCAATGTCTGCAGGGGTGATACTTGCCATACCATCCACAAGCTGGATAGTGATATCTTGACAAACGGCCACCGGTAGTTCATTAGAGGTAACCGTAACAATCGCCTCACAAGAAGCGCTGTTTCCATTTACATCTGTTGCTGTAAGCGTCACGGTAACTGGCGTACCTACATCTGCACAAGTAAATGTATCTTGATCAATACTCAAGGTTACATCTCCACAATTATCTGTAGTGCCATTATCAATATCGGCTGCTGTGATGATAGCATTACCTGTTCCGTCTAGAAGAACCTCAATGTTTTGGCATAATACATCTGGTGCTACATTATCGGTAATAACAATATCAAATGAGCAGGTTTGCGTTCCGCCACTGCCATCTGTAACTTCAAAGGTATTTGTGGTTGTTCCTACTGGGAAAGCACTTCCGCTAGGTAATCCTGCTGTTTGTGTTACTTCACCACCGCCATTACAGGCAGCATTAGAAAATGGCGTTACATAAGCTACTAGTGCACCACAACCTGGTGTATCATCAGAAAATGCTATTTCCGCGAAAGCGGTATTACCATCTCCATAATTTGATTGTACTTCTATGCGAATACTAGAAGCAATGATAGGTGTAAAGTTAAAGACCTCAGGAGCCACAGGACCATCTCCAGTTACTTGTGCAAATACTGCTGGCGCCCCAGGGATAGGTGTAAAGTCTGTTCCATTTGTTGATGATGAGATAATGACATTTTGAATGCCTGAAGTTCCTGAAGCACCAGGACCTCCGTTGTTTTGATTCCAAAAAGAAAAGCCACTTATGGTCTGACTACCACCAAGATTAAAAGTGATTGTGCCAGAGGTTCCTTCACCTATCCACGAGTTTGTAACTCCAGAAGAGCTGTGGTCAGAATTGAGATCTGGAAAAGTGGTAAGTCCATTACCATTAAAAGTATTAGTAAGGCTCGACCCAAAAGCAGTGGTAAAACTAGTACCAGCAGATGATGGTATGATGGGTGTAGCCACTTCAGAAAGATTAAGCGTAATATCTGCTGGACAAGTGATGGTTGTAATACTGTTACTCTCTACCGTAACGATTGCTTCACAACTTGCTATATTACCTTGATCATCTGTAACTGTAAGTGTAACGGTATTAACTCCTAAATTTTCACAATTAAATTCTGTGATGTCTGCACTTAGTATAGGAGCTCCACAAGCTACAGTACTACCATTATCAATATCTGCAGCTACAATGGTTGCTACTCCTGTATCATCAAGGCTTATTGTAATATCTTGACATACTACGGTGGGTACTACAGTATTTTCTACTGTGACAATAGCCTCACAGGTAGCACTATTACCATTGTCATCTGTTATGGTTAGAATTACGGTATTTTCTCCTATATCTGCACACGTAAAATCTGTTATGTCTAAGGTTGGAGTTGCCGTACCACAGTTATCTGTAGAGCTATTGTTTATTTCTTCAGGAGTGATGGTAACAGAGCCCGTTGCATCTAGCTGTACCGTAATATCTTGACAAATAGCGATAGGAGCCACATCATCTATAATGGTAATGTCAAAAGAGCAAGTTGCTGTATTTCCATTTCCATCATCTACAATAAAGGTGTTTGTAGTTGTACCTATGGGGAAAGGATTTCCACTTGCAAATCCTGTTGTTTGAGTAACGGTGGATGCCACACAATTTGTAGCTACTATAGGTGCATCATATGTTATAACTGCTCCACAACCATCTGTAATACTAGAAAAAATGATTTCTCCCAGACCTGTGTTGCCATCTCCATAATTAGATAATACCTCTATGCGTATAGTCGAGGCATCAATAGGTTCAAAAGTAAATTCTTGCACTGTAGCGTTATCACTCGCTATTACCTGTGCAAAAGTTCCAGGACCGCCTGCAATAGGTGTAAAATCTGCCCCATTTGTAGAAGCACTTATAATAACATCTTGTATACCAGATGAGCCTGAGGCACCAGGGCCACCTGCATTTTGATTCCAAATGTAGATTCCATTTATGCGCTCTGTACCGCCTAAACTATATTCTATGATACCACTAGTACCACCACCTATAAAGGAGTTTGCAGGCACTGTAGCGTCGTGAGTTGCAGTAAAACTTGGGAATTCTGATAAGCCACTACCGTTATAGGTATTGTTAAGCGAACTGCCGAAAACAGTTGTGAATGATGTAGATGCAGAGACAGGTGTAACCGTCGCAACATTCTCAGAAAGATTAAGTATGATATCTGCCGGGCAGGTAATATCAAGTGCTCCTGCCTCTACAGTTATGGTTGTAGTACAGGTATCTGTATTTCCTGCGGCATCTGTTATGGTGAGCGTTACCGTATTATCGCCTATGTTAGAACAGTCAAAGCTGGTTATGTCAAGTGATAATACAGCGTCTGGACAATTGTCAGAAGAAGGTGTTACGGTATCATCCACATCTGCTGTGGTAATACTTGCAAGGCCATCCTCATCTAACGTAATTGTAAATGGAGCAATACAGTTTGCCACTGGTGCTTCATTATCTGTTACTGTAACTGTGAAGGTACAAGTTGCCACTCCGTCTGGATCGCCAGTAGCCTCAAAGGTTACTGTAGTATCTCCCACAGGAAAGAAGTCTCCAGATGCTGGACCTTCTATTTGTGTAACCGTAAAGGTTGCCGTTCCATCCGGATCGTTTGGTGTAGGCGTGGCAAATGTTACATTTGCACCGCATAGTCCAGCATCATTTATTTGTGTAATAGGTGCAACAGGACAGTCTGTAAAAGTCGGTGCGGTTTGCGCAATGGCAGTCGAAAAGATACCACATACCAAGAGTATGCGTATCGCAGTAGTAATTTGTTTCATATTAATCCCCCAATTAATGAAGACTAAATGTATACACTATAAGTGGTTTGTATAAAGTGAGTTAAGTCAGAAATTTCCGTCAGAAATCGCGCAATAGGCTAGGGGTAAATGCCCTGTTTAGCTCAAATCAAATACTATTTATATATACGCTTTCGCGAAAGCGTAATTCTTCTCACATCGCGCATTAAGTACGTCTATAAGGCATATTTGAGTAGATGTCTCACGTCACTTTCTGTAAGATATTAAAAACTTGCTGTTATAGCTTATTGCCCCTTTGGCAAATGCGTATTTTACAATTTGATGTACTAATCGCTATACACTTTACCGAAATGAGATGCGTGGTCACTGTTTTGATAAACAAATAATTAGTCGCTTTTTACGTGATGTAATCTAGCTTTTAGAAAAAAGGAGTGTATTGCAATACTCTAAAATCTATGGTGTTAAAGTCAGGATTTTCTGCCTTTAGTTTTTTATAAAGCGCCAGACTTCCTACAGCTCTATTTGCGGCGCCTGAGGGTGCTGTGAGTGATACCGTTTTGATAGTACGACCTTCCCAGTCAAAGTTGTGTACTCTAGGTACTACATCGCTTACAACCTTAAGGCGCACTTGTTTTTCTTTACAAGCTTTCCTAAAGAAATACTCTGGTCCATTTTTACTGTTTCCGCCGGTAAATAGTAGGGTGTCTACTTGTGTATGTTTTGAGAGATAACCAAAGATGTCGCGCAGCGTGATGTTGCTCATCCCGATATCTGAGGCGTCTACTTTTTGTCTTTCTGAAGAGGCGACAATATCACAAATACCTATGTTTCTATATTTTAAGAACTCTTTGCGCTGGCGTATGGCCTCTGCCGTGTTTTCAAATTTGAGGCCGAGGTTGAAAATCTTATCGAGTATAGGCCACAATTGCCCATCTATGCTACCGTAACTAAAATCTACATCACCCGGTTTTAAATCACCCGTTGTAAAGCGTGGTGGGGGTAAGGTGCCTACTATAAGCTTGGTTGCTTTTTCCAGATTAAATGGCGGGTAGGGATGGGTGTGCTTAAAAGGTCTTGACATAGGCTCGTAAAGTTCGTAAATTGAAAGGAAACAATAGCATTATGGGACGCGGAGACAAAAAATCAAGACGAGGCAAGATAAGTAGAGGCACCTTCGGCGCACGCCGCAGAAAGAAAGGGCGTAAAAAAGCTAAGGAAGCTGCAAAAATGGAGAAGGTTTAACCTTTTGCTTTTAGTCTTTTTAAAATGCGTTGCTGTTTTTTGCCTACCTTTTTTCTAAGCATATTGCCAGAACAGAGACTGGTTGTATGTGCATTTTTATCATCTACCAGCTGTGGAAATCTACCTTTAAAATGGGAGCTAGCTCTTGTATACACCAAGTAAGTCAAACCTTCACTAAATTCATAGCCACAGCTAATCTCAGAAGCTTCAGAAAGTATCTCAATTGTGCTTTTAGAAAAAGAGCCCTTGTACTGCTTGATAATTTCAAAGGTATAACGCACGGGATCACCGCTACTGCGCTTGCGTGCTTTATTAAGTACTTCTTTCTTGATAAGATTACCACTAAAAACGACATCGGCGCGTTTGTACTTTTCTGTAATTTCTTCTTTCTTTGAAACCTTCGGGTCTTTTGCACAGGTGCAAGCAATTACTGGTACACTGGAGAGAATAAACAGCGCTATAATTAGTGATCTAAACATCAATTACCTTGTAAAAACAAATTCGTTTTTATCTTCATTAGACTCTTCTGCGCTGTAAGCGTAGCCGTCGTAATCAAAACCTTTGAGACCGTCTATTGTGTTTACATCCTTATCTATAATATAACGCACCATAGAGCCACGGGCTTTTTTTGCAAAGAATGAAATAATCTTGAGTTTCCCATTTTTAAAATCTTTAAAGATAGGTGTGATTACGGGTACTTTGAGCTGCTTAGGTTTTATAGATTTAAAATACTCTTGACTCGCAAGGTTTACAAAAAGCTCATCATCTTTAAGTTCTTTATTAAGCGCTTCGGTAAGGGTGTCTCCCCAAAACTCGTATAAATTTTTATTACTGTAGTACTCCAGTTTTGTACCCATCTCAAGACGGTATGCCTGCATTAAATCTAGTGGTCGTAAGATCCCATACATCCCACTTAAAATACGTAAGGTGTCTTGAAGTTTGTCCAGCTTTTCAGTTGGGATGGTATAAGCATCAAGCCCCGTGTATACATCACCATCAAAGGTATATACGGCTGGTCTTGCGTTCTTTTTTGTAAATGGAGTTGTAAAATCTTGGTATCGCTGGTAGTTTAAGTCTGCAAGCTTCTCACTAATGTGCATTAGGTCTTGAATCTCTTTCTTGGTCGTATTAGAAAGCTTGCTGTTAAGCTTTTCTGCTTGTTCTAAAAACTGCGGCTGTGTAGCACGTGTAGTAGGTAGCTTATCTTCAAAATTAAGTGACTTTGCTGGCGATACAACGATTTTCATAGGTGTTTTTCTTTTGTATCAAAGTTAGCAATTATGTCTTATAATTACAGCTCTGGCTATTGTTTTTGGTTATGGTGGGATTGATTGTTTAATGTGGTGTTTGATTTATAAAGACGTAATACCTAATAAGATTAAATGTTCAACATCCCTCTATATCTCCCTTCAATGGGAGACTTCTATTTTCTTGTCTTTGAAGTATGGTTTGGGTGTTGTTTTTTATATCAGCGCTTTAGGTTTGAAAAATTGCACAAACACCACAAAACAAATAAGCAACCCCAAAAGGAGTTGCTTATTATTGTTATGAGTACGTTTTCGCGAAAGCGTAAAAAATCTTACTGCTCTTTGCTGTGTACGGCATAGGCGCGCCACTTTTCTATACAGCCCGCCATATCTTCTGGTACGGGAGTTTCAAAACGTTTGTACTCGCCTGTGGAGGGGTGTACAAAACCTAGTGTTTTTGCGTGTAGTGCCTGGCGTGGTAATATTTTAAAACAGTTTTCTACAAACTGCTTGTACTTTGTAAATGAGGTTCCTTTTAAAATAGCATTACCACCGTAACGCTCATCATTAAAAAGGGTGTGGCCTATGTACTTCATATGCACACGTATCTGGTGTGTGCGTCCAGTCTCTAGCTTACAAGCCACCTGAGTGACATATCCCAGGCGCTCTAGTACTTTATAGTGTGTAACGGCTGGTTTTCCTTGCTCCTCATCATCATCTTTAAAAACGGTGTTCTGAAGGCGGTTTTTAGGGTGACGGCCTATGTTACCTTCTATCGTACCCTCATCATCTACCACGTTACCCCATACGATGGCCACATAC
Organism: Dokdonia donghaensis DSW-1; assembly: GCF_001653755.1. Classification (GTDB taxonomy): domain Bacteria; phylum Bacteroidota; class Bacteroidia; order Flavobacteriales; family Flavobacteriaceae; genus Dokdonia; species Dokdonia donghaensis. The sequence goes on from NZ_CP015125.1 coordinate 1,611,210, forward strand.
TCACGCTCTGTCGTTTTATTAAAAAACTGCTTTGAGAGGTGGGTCATCGCGTGTTCCGTCTTTGCTACCACTAGAAGACCACTGGTGTCTTTATCTATACGGTGTACAAGTCCTGGGCGCTCGCTAGAGTTATTAGGTAAATTATCTATGTGGTGTATAAGTGCATTAATCAAGGTGCCAGAGTAGTTACCGTGACCTGGGTGTACGACCATACCGGCAGGCTTGTTTACCACGAGAAGATCATCATCTTCATAAATAATATCTAGTGGGATATCTTCTGGAGTGAGTAAAAACTCGTGTGGCGGGTGCTCAAACATCGCGCGTACCACATCTCCTGCTTTTACCTTGTAATTTTGTTTTACAACTTTGTTGTTTACTTGTATGCTACCATTTTTGGCAGCCTTTTGTATTTTATTACGTGTAGCATTTTCTACAAAGTTCATTAAGAACTTATCTACTCGTAGCGGTTCTTGACCTTTACTGGCAGTAAAGCTATAATGCTCATATAGCTCATCGTCTTGAGGTTCTGGACCTATGGGTTGTTCTTCGTTCATTGTTTAATTATCGTCAGATGCGTTATTAGAAATAGCATCTCGGTAATCTCCTTTACCATTACCTAGTACGAGGTCTATCACAGATGTTTTTTCTAAGCGATCTCCTGCTTTTACTTTTTTTCCTTTGTGTCTCAGGTCTCTTACCTCGTCTTCGCCTATCCAGTCTACGTAGGTGATTTTTCCTATTTTAAAACCTAGGGCTTTGAGTGTAGGCTCTGCCTGGCGACGTGTTTTTCCCACAATAGGAGGGATGGTCATTTTTTGATAACCAGAAGGGTTAAGCACTAAGTATATCTGTCTGTTTTCTTTTACAAATTTACCAGCGTTTGGCTCTTGATCTATGACAGAGTACTTAGGGTAATCTGGGTTAAAGTTTGCACTATCTATGATAAAGTAGCGCAGCTCTGCATTTTCTAGTTCTTGACTCACGAGGTCTAGTGTCATCCCTTTTACATTAGGCACTGCGATACGCTCATCGTGATTTGTGGTACTACCTAACCACCATCTGGTGATAAAAATTAAGGCAATTACAATAATGATGGCAAGGGCGATTTGTTTTACAAATGCTTTGCTTACTAGAAATTTTACAAAACTCATAAATGGGATGTGGTTAGAGGTGCAAATATATAAAATTGACAGCCTATTTGGCGTAGGTATGATTATACCTATTTTTACAATGTACGTTAATGAGACAGATTTAGTTGTCTCCTTTAAAATTTTCACGAAAGTGCAGAAAA